>DUNY01000217.1 GCA_012839145.1 Thermoanaerobacterales bacterium | reverse complement strand
GGACTATCCTTGTCAATTCATTTTTAGATTTCATTTCTCTGCAACCAATACACATTCGCATAGGTATTCTCTTACGTCTCACTTTCATCCCCTCTTGGATTATCGTCGACATTTACACTTTCTTGACTTTTTATGTCAATCTTCCATCCGGTTAATCTTGCTGCAAGTCTGGCATTTTGGCCTTCTTTTCCGATGGCAAGTGATAGTTGGTTTTCTGATACGGTCACCCTAGCTATTTTAGTATTCTCTTCCACAGCAACATTTAATACTTTTGCAGGGCTTAAAGCGTTTGAGATAAATTCAGATATGTCTTTATCCCATTTAATTATATCGATTTTCTCTCCATGAAGTTCATCTACAATTGATTGAACCCTTGAACCCTTTGGCCCAACGCAGGCGCCTACCGGATCAACATTTTCATTTTTCGAGTGTACAGCTATTTTTGTTCTGGAACCGGCTTCCCGAGAGATTCCTTTAATCTCAACAAGGCCTTCATAAATCTCCGGCACTTCTAACTCAAACAGTCTTTTAACAAGTCCTGGATGTGAACGTGAAACAGTAATTTGTGGGCCTTTAGTAGTTTTTTTTACTTCAAGAATATAGACTTTTATTCGGCTACCTTGTATATATTCTTCTGAGGGTATTTGTTCACTAAAGGGAAGGATGACTTCCGTCTTGCCTAAATCAATTATAACATTTTTTTTGTCAAATCTTTGAACTATACCAGTTACAATATCTGTTTCTCTACCGGAATATTCCTCATATATTAAGTTTCTTTCAGCCTCTCTTATCCTTTGCATAACAACCTGTTTTGCTGTTTGCGCGGCTATTCTACCAAATTTTTTCGGTGTTACCTCTATTGTGATAATATCACCGATTTTAGCAGTAGGGTTAAAAGAATATGCTTCGTTAATATCAATTTCAAGAAGTGAGTCCTTTACTTCATCAGTAACTATTTTCTTAGAAAACACCTTAACTTCGCCGGTATCTCTGTCAATATTGACAGACACGTTTTGTGAAGAACCGTAATTTTTTTTGTATGCCGATATTAGTGATGCTTCCAGAGCGTCTAACAGAATCTCTTTTGAGATCCCCTTTTCTTTTTCTATTTGCGCTAAGGCTTCGATAAATTCTATATTCATTTTCACTCCCCGTTCCATCTAAATTTAAGCTTTGCCGATGCTATCTTCTCTTTAGGAATCGAGTAGCTTTGCCCATTCTTTATAGTAGCAATGCCGTCGTTGGAATAATCATCCAAAATTCCGGTAAAAACCTTTTTACCTTTTATTCTTTCAAAAGTTTTGATTTCAACAAAAGAACCGATATGTCTTAAAAAATCCTTGTCCTTTTTTAAAGGTCTTTCTATGCCCGGAGAAGACACTTCTAAAATATAACTATAAGGTATAGGATCGGTGACATCTAGGAGGCGACTCACCTCTACGCTTATTAACTGGCAGTCGTCAAGATTTACTCCACCAGGTTTATCTATATAATACCTTAAATACCAATTCCCCGATTCTTTCACAAATTCCACATCAATTAATTCAAATCCCTTCGTTTCCACAATATTATGGCCTATATCCCATAATTTTTTTAAAAGGTCATCCTTCGACACAGCTGTACCACTCCTATTAATACTTTTATGTAATATTCGATTCGAAATTAGGCCTTATGACAATCAATGATTACTAATAATCTTGCCAGAAAGAATCTATCTAATAATATTAAAGAGTGGGAATTTACCCACTCTATATCGTACCCACGAACAATGTCACACTATTACCCTATAAATTATAACATAGCAGCTTATTGAATGCAACTAAAAAAGACTCAATTGATCAGTTTCTCGAAGGTCGTTTAATATTCCGTTTTGCCTTAATATCTGGACCACATTTTTAGTTATCCTCGTCCGCCGCTGTAAATCCTCAATTGATGTAAATCTTCCTTTTTTTCTTTCTTTTGTAATGTTCTGGGCCGCTGTAATCCCTAGACCCTGCAATGCCGATATGGGCGGCAATATACCGTGTTTTGTTATTCTAAATCTTTTCACATCCGATTTGTATAAATCTATTGGAACAAATTGAATACCTCTCATGTACATTTCATTAGCCACTTCTAAAACAGTGAGCAGATTT
>DUNY01000365.1 GCA_012839145.1 Thermoanaerobacterales bacterium | reverse complement strand
CAACATCTTTATTGTATAATCTTACACACCCGGCAGAAGCCATAGTCCCAATAACAGAAGGTTTGTTACTACCGTGAATACCATACCCGTTTTTAAAGCCGAGCCACCGAGTCCCTAATGGATTAGCCGGACCGGGCGGGATTGGATCTCTTCCCCGGGGAAACCAAGTAGGAAATGTCAATTTGTTTATGACTTTAAAATCTCCGATAGGAGTTTGGCTAGTCTTGCGCCCTATTGCAACCGGATATACCTTAACCAAAGTTTCACCTTCATAGTATTTAAGTTCAAATGCGGGCAAATTTAAAATTGCCTTATTGGTTTCCGCCCCCACAGCAAATCTATACCCAGCAAATAAAAATATAATTATAATGATAAAACTTGCAAGCTTTTTCAACCAACCACCCCCAGGTTTTATGTCGTTTACCGCTAATATTCATCATATTGTGATTCCCGGGGGTTTATGTGTTGGTTTGAAAATAAATGATATCTTTTTATTCTATATGTCTAGGAGTTTGTCATAAACACTGGCTAAGCCTTCCATAATTATACTGACATTACTTGCATCACCAACTACATGGATTGGCTTGTCCAATGATTTAAGTTCTTCGGCCAGTTCATTTACACTTTCCATGCCCGCTGCAAGAACAACGGTGTCAACCCCTTCTACGGTGTATTTGCTTCCATCTTTTTCATAAGCTACTTTATTATCTTCTATTGCTGTCACTTTTGCTTCTGTAAGCATTTTTACTCCCAATTTTGTTAGCTTTGAAAGGGTATATGGTTTGGGAACTAAAGCCATATTTTGGCCGATTTCACCCAACATTTCAAGAATAGTGACCTTTTTACCATATTCAGCTATGAATTCCGCTGTTTCACAACCTATCATATTACCTCCAATGATGACAACATTTTTGCCTGCATGGCTCTTGCCTTCTAATAGATCCACTGCAGTAGTTACCATCGGTTTATCAATGCCGGGAATATCGGGGATAATGTGTCTTGCACCGGTAGCAACTATCACTTCGTCGGCATCGCTGTTTCTGACAAAGTCTATATCCACACAAGTCCCTGTAATAATTTCAACTCCGAGTTTCTCAGCTTCATAAATCTGGGTAGTAATTAAGCTGCCAGTTTCATATTTGTGCGGGGGGACTGCAGCAGAGTTTATTTGGCCACCAAGTTTATGGTTTTTTTCGACAAGGGTGACTTTATGACCGCGGCGGGCACACAGGATGGCGCTCTCTAAGCCAACAGGTCCTCCACCCACTACCAATATTTTTTTCTTGTCTTTTGCAGGAGTAACCTTCATTTCGCTCTCCTTACCCACAAAGGGGTTAACGGTGCACCGAAGAGCTCCGGAAAATACCGCATCTATACAGCGCACACAACCTATACAGCGGCGAATGCTTTCCGTATCGCCAGCTCCGGCTTTTTTGCCCCATTCGGGGTCGGCTATACCTGCGCGGTTGATGCCTACCATGTCACACCTGCCTTCTGCTATTAGCTGCTCGGCCAGTCTGGGTTCTGTAATTCGGCCGCTGGCTAAAACCGGCACATCAACAGATTGTTTAATTTTTTCGATGTTCTCCATGTTCATGGCATAACCGAAATAAGATGGTGGAATCTCCCAATCAAGTTCCGAATAAGACCCAGATGAAATATCTAGGCCATCCAAACCGGCTTCTACTAAGGCCTTGGCCACAACCCGGGTTTCCTCCAAGGTACGCCCTCCGTTTTCCTCATGGGCGGCCAGTCGAGCGATAACAGGATAGTCCCTACCCACTTCCCGCCGTACCATCTGTATTATTTCGAGGGGTAAGCGCAGTCTTCCCTCTAAAGTTCCCCCATATTTATCAGTACGCTTATTTGAGCGACCCGACAAGAAGGAGGCCAACATATATCCATGTGTACAATGAATTTCTACACCATCGAATCCAGCTTCTTTACAGCGCCTTACTCCTTCTACATAATCTCGTTTTAATTGTTCAATGTCTTCTAAAGTAAGTTCATCCACTTCATTGTCAAGATAATGGTCGGGAACAGCTGATGGAGCTACAGGCTTAAGTCCTCCATTGAAAGCCTCGATAGTAGAACGCCCCAAGTGGCCCACCTGCATAATTATTTTAGCTCCGGCATCATGAACCCGGTCTACAAGTTTCTTCCAATCAGGTATAAAATCGTCAGACCACAGACCGCCGCCATTTAAAGACCAAAGACCTCGCTGCTGTACCACTGACTGTTCAACTATGATGAGGCCAGTGCCTCCTGCCGCCCGTGCAGCGTAATAAGCCGCCATTCTTTCGGTGGGTTTGTGCACTAAATGTTCACCAAAGGCGGTTCCCATAGGAGCTAAGAAAATTCTGTTTTTGACCTCCAATGTCCCGATTTTTATGGGTTTGAAAAGATTTGGATAAATTGCCACAAGATATTCCTCCCTAGTTTAAAGTTATTTCTTTCACATATTTATATTATTCGTTATAATAAATACAAAGTCTTTTGTGCAAACTATGGTTTTTGCACTAAATCTATTGTGATAATTGCACAAATGCCCCTGTGCAACAAGGTGTTTTGGGGATTCTTATGATATTTTTAAAGGGGGAATGTATTTTTATGCTATTAAATCATATAATTAATAACCTTTCTTTGTCCAAGGAGGCAGTTGTCTTAGGAGAGGCTGTTCTGAATTTCGAGTTAAACCAGGTCTGCCTTGCCATGACCGATGAAGATTTAATGACGATAGACTTGAACCATGCCCTCATCGTCTCCCCTATCGATTTATTTGATTCGGATTCAGTTTTGGATTACTTTGAAAATCTAGCTAAGGACAGTAAAATCTCTTCATTATTCTTAACAGGCTCCTGTAAGGGTATCAAATCAACTCTAATATATAAATTGTGCAGTAAATACAATATAACTTTATGTTGTTTAGGTGAAGATATATCCCCGGTTTCGGCAATGAACAGAATACTGAAATTTTATAAAAAACATTTGAGACAAATAGAAGGAATTATCCAAAACCATTATTTAGAACTGGTCCACCTTGCAACTCTGGATCTGGGCATTGCACGGATAATAAAGGAAGCCGCCGAAATCTTGGGCAACCCTCTGGTAGTAACCGATGAAAGTTATGATCTTGTAGGGTATTCCAGTTCAGGAGAAGTAAAGGACCCTATATGGAAGACAATAGTGGATAGCGGATACTGCCCAATAGATATAGTTAAGATTTTAAGGTATGAAGGTTTTGAAAAACAGTTGGAAAGAGAGGCTTCCCCCTTATTTCTAACAAAGGGCCAGTTTTCAAAGTATATACGACGCTTAGTCACTGAAATACGAATAGGCGAACAACTGAAAGGATATATGGCTCTTTTAGAGTATGAAAAGACTATTACCCCTATAGACCAAGAGGTTTTAAAATTTGTTTCCTCCATTATTGCTCTGGAATTTGCCAAATCCGACGCCATTTCCAAGGCCCGAGGTCATTTAGGTCAGGAGCTTTTAGGGGATTTAGTTAAAGGAAATATTAGCAGTGAAACTATTGCCCAGAGCCGGGTAAAATCTCTGGATTGGCGTTTAGGAGAACACCTGCAGATAGTACTAATTGGTAATAAAGAAAATCGGCGTATAGGCGGTGAATATTACGATAGTGTTCAATCAATAATTTTAAGACACCTTCCTGCTTCAAAGATAAGTTTTGCATCGAATCATATAGTCATCCTTGCCACAGGAAATAGTCAAGATATGCTAAAAGGAGTGCTCCCAACTCTTGAAAAATTTTGTTGCCTGCATTCCCTATGTTTGGGAATAGGACGGTCATATAAGACTTTAATGGAAGTTTCCTTAAGCTATAAAGAGGCTCAAAAAGCTTTGCTGCTGGCAAGCAGTATAAAGAGACCCGGAATTGTCCATTATTATGAAGATCTGGCTGTATATGATTTGCTTATAAATGTTAAAAGTGATTATCAAATTCATCCCGGCCTTCAAAAGCTGGTTGAGTATGACAAAAATAACGGAACAGATTATGTTAAGACACTTTCAACATATCTTCGAAATTATAAAAACCTCAGCCAAACTGCTGATGATTTGTTTTTACATCGCAACACTATCCTTTATCGACTTAACAAAATAGAGGAAATATTACAGTCAAGCTTGGATAATCACAGCCTTTGTCTACAGCTTGAGCTTGGTATTCTCTTGTTGGATATAACGTAACAGTTCTGTCCACTTGACCTTGAGCTCCACTTTTATAATCTGTAGAACTATTGTAAAATTGTTCATATTCTTTAT
>DUNY01000457.1 GCA_012839145.1 Thermoanaerobacterales bacterium | reverse complement strand
TTATAAAATATAAAAGCAATTTCTGTGCCATTTTAATAAAACTATAATTTAAGAAGAAAAGTGTTTGCTACACTAAACCTGAGCTGCGTTAGTTCAGGAGAAGATTCGCGTTTATCCAATTCAAACAAGGTGCCTATTTACTTCGCCTAGTTCATACCCCCAGCGTGTCATATTTTGTCTATCAACACAAAATGTATCATGACCTGGGTAATGTGACACAAATTGACCCTAGCCGTAGAGGACCCATTTTTTCATAAAACCCAAAAAAAGAGGCTTAAACAATATTAAAATTTTCTACACCATCAAAAACACTTATTAGCTTTTGCATAAAAATAAGGTAAATTAGCCCCTGACATAACAAGTTTGAGAAATCAGCAAAAAGGAAGCTAATTCACCTATGATTTATTATACCAAAATTTCATATCAAATAAGAAAGGAAACTATTCGTTTTTCAAATAAAGTAAAATCATATATTGTGATTATACAATCTTTTTTTTAGATGGTTCCAAAATAGTAAAACATTACAGAAAGACCTTGTGGTAAGAAGTTCCAAACTCTACCAGCTCACCTCTTTACAAAAAGACAATCGAGTCCTGTCTAGGGGACTGCCCATAGCTATCGGTATCAAGAAGAAGAATCGCTTGCTTGGATAGAGAATTTGTATATGACCGGGGAAACTACACACTAATTTGGACTTGACTTGTTTTAAGGTATGGGTATAAATACGCTACCGTATTCAATGCTTAATAGAGAAAGGCTCAAGATTGTAACCCAGATTGTATCTGCATTATGATACAATCTGTTTCTTTTTAAACTTTGAGTAAGATAGTAAAGGAAACCAAAAACATGCTAAATGTCGTTAATATTTGTGATTGTTGTGCAATATAGTATCCATTACAGGATGTGTTTGTAGCTTTTGCCGATTGAGGTACAACCGAAAGATTGGCATGTAAATTGCATTATACTTTATATTGCAGTTTCAGACATTTACCTTTGGCTTACGATATGTATAAGCTGCAAAGAAAGAGCGGTAATGCATTTATATTCACTTAAATTTATCAAAATAAGTCTATATTTGCTTAAGCAGACAGCCAATACAAATATCAAGGAATCATTAAGTAAATGTATGACTAAGCCGTTCGCATGTATTTTGCAAGAGTAAAGGCTGAAATTGTAAATATTAAGATGAACCAGCAAGGTTTGACGGTTTCATTTAAAAGGTGGTGAGAGAACGGTAAGAGCTCTAGTGAGAAGGGTATATCTTTTTACTCGTACTGTTATCTGCGTGGATGTGGGCAAAATCGGAATCCTGGAATAATAATTTGGATTAAGGTTGTGTTAAAAATACATTGAGAACATTATCTGAAAAATTGACGAAGATTCCTAACGTTATTTTTGCATAGTTTACGCAGAATGATAGTTAAACAATGTAATAATATAATATTGTTTAAAATGTAATCAAACAATAAATATATGAGGTGGTTAATATGGAATATATTATTATGAACGATGAGCAGCGAGATATTATTAATATCGCAAAAAAAATTCTCGAAAAAGAATTGGTTCCACAGCTTGAAGAATGTGACAGGGACAGCAAATTTCCCATGGATGTTTTTAAGAGCCTGTATGAAGCAGGTCTCTATGCGATTGAGGTTCCGGAGAAG
>DUNY01000193.1 GCA_012839145.1 Thermoanaerobacterales bacterium | reverse complement strand
GAGTGCACACTCTTCCACAAACGGCCGGAAACGGATTGTCTTCTCGAATGATTCTGACTGCATTGGCATAATCCCCCTTTCGAATGGCATCTATATAAAGGGGCACCTCCACTCCAGCGGGACATGCATTCTGACAGGGAGAAGTAAAAAGTGATGCACATACCGAGGCAGGACATTTCTTGTGTTTAATATGGGCTTCATATTCTTCTCTGAAATACTTTATTGTTGTAAGCACCGGGTTTGGAGCAGTCTGACCCAGACCGCACAGTGCCGTTTGTTTGATTGTATTACCAAGATTTATCAATCTTTCAATATCGCCTTCTTTTCCCTCACCCCTGGTTATATGTTCCAGTATATCCAGCATTCGCTTGGTGCCGATGCGACAGGGGACACATTTGCCACAGGACTCATCTTGGACAAATTGTAGGAAAAACTTGGCAAAATCTACCATGCAGGTATCTTCATCTACTACAATAAGACCTCCTGAGCCCATAATCGTACCCAACTCACTCAGGGATTCATAATCTACCGGTACATTTAAATATTCTTGGGGTATGCATCCACCTGACGGTCCTCCGGTTTGTGCAGCTTTAAACTTTTTCCCCTTTGGGATTCCACCGCCAATATCGAAGATTATATCCCCCAAACTGGTGCCCATGGGCACTTCCACCAAGCCGGTATTGTTTATTTTGCCTGCCAGGGCAAAAACTTTAGTACCGGCATTTTTTTCTGTCCCGTGACTTGCAAACCATTCAGGCCCGTTTAGTATTATTGGGCATATGTTGGCAAAGGTTTCCACGTTATTCACCAAAGTGGGTTTACCCATATAGCCTTCATTTGCAGGGAAGGGCGGCTTCATCCTGGGAATACCCCTCTGACCTTCAGCTGATGCGATAAGTGCCGTCTCTTCACCGCATACGAAGGCGCCTGCCCCTATTTTTATATCCAAGTCAAATTTGTATCCGGTATTGAGGATGTTTTTACCCAGTAAGCCCCTTTCTCTAGCCTGTTTTATTGCATGAGTCAGCCGCTCTATGGCCAAAGGGTACTCAGCTCTGACATAGATGTAGCCCTGATTTGCTCCTACTGCATATCCGGCAATTGCCATGGCTTCTATAACCGAATGGGGATCACCTTCTAAGATGCTCCTGTCCATAAAAGCGCCCGGGTCTCCCTCATCGGCATTACATAACACATATTTTGGTTTTCCCGCAGCTTTAGCGGTAAAACTCCATTTTAAACCTGTTGAAAAACCTGCGCCACCTCTGCCCTTAAGACCTGATTTTTTTATAAACTCTATTACCTCTTCCGACTTCATATAGTTCAATACTTTTCCCAGAGCTTTGTACCCATCAAAAGCTATATATTCTTTAATACTCATTGGATCAAGGGTTCCCGTATTCCGTAAAGCTATCTTAAGCTGTCTTGAAAAAAAGGGGTTTTCACTTGGGTGAGCGGTAGGTTTGCCATCTATTGTCTTTGTAATGAATTTTTCCACTGTTTGTCCCATATAAAGATGTTTTTCGGCAATTTCCCTGGCTCCCTCCTCGGTGACCATTGTATAAAGCACACCCTCCGGATATATAAGCATCATGGGCCCCAATTGACAGGGTCCCATGCAGCCTGTGACAATGACCTTTACTTCAGAAGAAAGCCCTAATTGATTGATTGCATTGACAAAGGCATCTTTAACTTTCAAACATCCTGATGATATGCAGCCTCCTCCTCCGCACACCAGGACATGGCTTCTGTAAAAGCCCATATTTATGTTCCTCCTTTCCCTATATGTTCGGAATTACCCATTCTTGGATAATTGTTCTGTTTAAAACATGGTGAAATATTATTCCACTTACCTTTTCCGGGGTTACCAGACAGTAGGTCACTGTTGGCAGACCTTCCATAGCAACATCCAAAAGCGGTTCCATTGAACAGAGCCCAATACAGCCAGTAAGCTTGATCTCTACATCCATAAGGTTTTTTCGTTCTATTTCTTTTTTCAAGGTATTAAGAACATCCTTAGCTCCGGCAGCAACACTACATATTCCGTATCTTAGGACTAAATGAGCCCTAGGCGTATTAACTGTCATTAAAATACCTCCCTTCCCAATCTTTAACATCTGACTACACTTAAACGGATATCATGCAGGAGCCAATTTACTTTTCGACTCAGGACTTAACTTCTCTCTCTCATTGCCTAGTTCTTCTTGTTCTTTCATGACCTCATCATAGTCCTTAAAAGGCGGTTCATACCTTGAAATAATACGTGGAACATCTTCCGGTTTTAACCTTGCATATACATCATCGTTGATCGTCATCACTGGGCCAAGACCACATGCCCCAAGACATCTAATGATATCAATGGAAAATAGCCCATCATCTGTAGTGTCGCCGGGTTTAATTTTCAGATACTGTGTCAACTTTTCTATTACTTTATCAGCTCCTCTTACATAACATGCAGTCCCTTTACAGCAGCTTATCTGGTATTTCCCCTTGGGCTTTAAGGAAAAGAAAGTATAAAAGGTAATTATGCTGTATATTTCGCTTAACGTAATACCCAGCAGCTGTGAAAGCCGGATTTGAGCCTTCGGGGGAATAAAGTTAAAATGTTCCTGAACATGTCTTAGTATCTGAATAACTTCCTCTTTCTTTTTGCCGTATTTTGACACTAGTTCATCAACCCATACGAGTTCATCATCACTAATGTCAAATATATTTTTTTTCTCCATTTATGTCCCTCCCGATATTTAAATGTTTGTTATTTTCTCAATATATGTAGCAATCTTCATGCCATGGTACATGTTATTTTATAAATCCCCAAAGCTCGG
>DUNY01000429.1 GCA_012839145.1 Thermoanaerobacterales bacterium | reverse complement strand
TTGATAAAGGTATTGGATGAGGGAGAAAAAGCGAAACTTTTAAGGACTTTAGTGGACAATTCCGTGGATGCCATCTTCAGCCGAGGAAGAACTTTAGGTCTTATAAAAGCAGTGGTAAAAGACGTAAACTTTCGGAGAAATCCGTATAACCCTTTGGAATATGAAGCTCGACTGGTTTTTGAGGATACGGTGGGAAACATAAACTACAACTGGATGGTAACAGATCTTCTTTGGCATAAAACATTTCAGGACTTTATTCGTGAAAACCCCGGCTTTTTATCCATGCGCTTGAAAGAAACCCGCCAAATGCTCAACATAAGAGAAAGCTATCTGGTGATAGGCCTCACCCGAGTTTTCCTGGAACATCCCGGCCCTTACGGCGGATGTTGGCCTCAGGTGTTAGGGGTAATAATCTTATAGAGATATTAAACAATGTCACTATTCCAGAACCTCCACTCTTAACATCTTTATCTTGTCATATATAGCCTATACCATTATAATAATATACAGGAAGCATTATCGATATATTAAGTAATGTCACCATTGATTAATGACATTACTTAATATATTCAAAAAAATCTCGAAGGAGGTTAATTTTTATGAGAGCACAAATTCAATCTTTCGGAAGGTTTTTAAGTGGTATGGTAATGCCTAACATCGGTGCTTTTATTGCTTGGGGACTTATTACAGCATTTTTTATTCCTACCGGTTGGATTCCCAACGAGCACCTGGGAGCTCTTGTGGGCCCCATGATAACCTATCTACTTCCTCTTCTCATAGGGTATACCGGTGGCAAGATGGTTCACGGCACCCGAGGCGGAGTAGTAGGGGCCATAGCCACAATGGGCGTGGTGGTAGGTGCTGACATACCCATGTTTTTAGGTGCAATGCTCATTGGGCCTTTAGGCGGTTATGTTATCAAAAAGTTTGATGAGGCAATACAGGACAAAATACCCGCCGGATTTGAGATGCTCATAAACAACTTTTCCGCAGGAATCATAGGAATGCTTTTAACATTGTTGTCCTATGTAGCCATAGGACCGGTGGTGCTTGGACTAAACAAATTACTGGCTGCAGGAGTTGGGGCCATTGTAAATGCGGGACTATTACCTCTTGCATCAATTTTCATAGAACCTGCTAAAATACTGTTTTTAAATAATGCCATAAATCACGGAATATTAGGGCCTTTGGGAGTGGAGCAGGTAACAGAAATGGGCAAATCCATCTTCTTCCTACTGGAGACAAATCCCGGTCCTGGGCTAGGTGTATTGTTGGCATACTGGCTTATAGGTAAAGGGATGGCTAAGGAGTCAGCACCGGGAGCTATAATAATACACTTTTTCGGTGGAATTCATGAGATATACTTTCCCTATGTCTTAATGAATCCTATACTGTTATTGGCTGTCATACTCGGCGGTGCGGCAGGAGTCTTCACCTTTGTATTACTGGGAGCAGGCCTTGTGGCAACTCCTTCACCTGGCAGTATCTTTGCAGAATTGGCCATGACACCAAAAGGCGGATATTTACCTGTGCTAGCCGGTATAGGCATCTCAGCACTTGTTTCCTTCATGATGTCATCAGTGCTGCTGAGAAGGTTTGGCAGCTATGAAGATGAGAGTATCCACGATGCACAAGACAGAGTAGATCAACTGAAAGGTAAAAAAGCTTATAGCGCCGTATCAAAAGAGCAATCTGTAAAGAAAATAGTATTTGCTTGTGATGGCGGTATGGGATCATCAGCCATGGGTGCTTCAATATTGCGTAAGAAGGTTAAGGAAGCAGGGCTTGATATCAAAGTCGTCAACGCGGCAATTAATGAAATACCTAACGATGCAGATATAGTTATTGCCCACAGAGAGCTGGCAGAAAGGGTTCAGAATGCATCTCCCAGAACTGAACACATATTCATTGAGGCTTTTGTAAACAACACAATCTATGATGAAATTGTAGAAAACTTGAAAAAATAAGCAGATAGTGGATAATAAGAGTAACAGTCCAAAGCTGTTACTCTACTTTTTTCACAAGAAGGGGAATAAATTTATGGATTTTACACCCCGAGAAGTAAAAATGTTAAATATCTTATTACAAGGACCCAGCACTACCAAAGAACTGGCCAAAAACTTAAATGTCAGTCGCCGAACGGTGTTAAGAGATATACCGTCGGTTTCTGGGAAGTTAAAACCTTATGACATAACTTTGAAGACCAAAACAGGAATGGGTATTTCACTTGTGGGCGAGAGTCAAAATATCAATAGACTGAAGCAAAAACTGACCGTATCCTATATGCCCCCA
>DUNY01000419.1 GCA_012839145.1 Thermoanaerobacterales bacterium | reverse complement strand
GCTGTGCTGTGTTCCCCTGATTGACTCTAAAGGAAATGTGTTCGGCATTTGCGGGCTTGAGGTCAGTGCCATGCTTTTTAAATTAGCTTACATGCCAGATAGCTCCATGTTTTCCCGTACATTTTGTATGTTGGCACCAGTTTTGGATGATGTTTTAGATATTTCCAAAGCGATGTTTTCCGGAGGGTATTCAGCACGAAATTTTGCTATAAACAGTGAGTTTTTAAGTGTTCAAAAAAATCAAAGCTTATTCTATACATATAAACAAGAGAATGGAAATTCCTTTGTCGGATTTCATAGGCCTGTTCGGCTGTACCCCGAAGACTCAGCCTTTTCGGGTCAGAAATGGGCATTGGCACTTATGATGCCGGCTGAGGATATTAAATACTCCTTAACCCGTTTTAATTTGCAGTTGGCTGTGATGTTTTCTTTGCTTATGATTTTAGGTGCCGCAATATCGTTTTTCTTGAGTAAGCAGTATCTAAAACCAATTACCAATAGCATAGATATGATTAAGTCAAAAGGTTTGGACGAAAAACTAAAAACCAATATCCCGGAAATAGATGACCTAATTGAATTTTTATCTTTGCGCAGTGAGAAGTTGTATGAAAAAGCGGAAGAAGAACTGCCATCGACAGTGCTGCATGAGTTTTTGAAAAATACAAAAACTCTTTCCCCAGCCGAGCGTGCGGTATTCGATCTCTATGTGCAGGGTTATAACGCAAAAGAAATAGCAGAAATATTATGTCTCAGTATTAACACCATTAAAACCCATAACAAGCGTATTTATATGAAATTGAATATTGCTTCCAGGAGAGAATTGCTTTTATATGTTAAGATGTTAAAAGAGGCCGGTAAGGAGTTATGCTGAATTAGTATTGTATTTAAGACTAATAAATATTAATAGGATTGTAAATTGCCATTACAGCACCAAATTTTAGTGAACATAAATCTCTTTAAATTGGTTTGTTCACTTGTAATAGACTTCTTTTATCATGTTTAAACCCCATATCTATAGATGAACGAAAAATAAAAAAGTGTCAGCATAAGCTGACACTTTTTACTGCTTACTCTTCAGCAATAATTTACACACGACAATAACTATAGTTTCACTTTATCTGTAGAAATATAAACAAAATTTTCTATTTAACATAAGGAGCCAAATGGCCTTCTCCTTCACTTAAAGCAGTTATTAATTCCTCGGTACTTAGTACACGGCCAAAAAATCGCCTGATATTATTCAGGGTAGCCTCCTGTGCTGTGTCATCGTGGGCCCCATTTGCATCACTGACAAAAACTACTTTATAATCTCTCATAAACGCACTTCTGGCAGTGCTTTCGCAGCATACATTTGTCACCGTACCAGTTATAATTAAAGTATCAACTACTCCTAAACCGCGAATGTTATTTAAAACCAAGGGTAAATTAGTGTTGTAGAATGCATCATAACGGTGCTTGATAACAATATGCTCTCCCGGCATAGGAGCAAGTTCTTCAATTATTTCATAACCAGGTGTCCCCTGTCGCAATCCCTTATCCATCAAGAAGGGCTGGTAACTTACTTCCAATGGTGAAATGTTAAACTTATCTTTAAGTAATGTCTGGGTATAGATTACCGGTATGTCATTGTCCCGACAATATTCAATAATGCGCTTTATATTAGGCACGACTTTCGTAGGTTTGTTGCTTAAATATAAAGCTCCTCCCGGTTTTAAAAACTCATTTTGCATATCAATTACAATCAACGCACACCGCTTATGGTTGATCCTCCAAGGAACACGATTAACTTCACTTTTCTTTTCCACTGGTTCACCTCCTTGTTTGTAATTTTGCTTTCTCTTTTTTAAGCTGATTCTTTTGCTTCATATATTTCAGACTAAAAATTATCCTCCTGCGGTAAAAGGGTACCACTGTTATGCATCACAATATTGATCTGGCAATAAAATAATGTATTGTAGTGAATTAAGATTAAATCTTGTCCTGTCAGTTTCTTCAAAGGTCTTTTCGAATCAAGCAGTCCCGGGGACTGGAGTTTTAAATGCTCTTTTATTTAGATGATTTATTACCACACCCCTGAAATAGAATCCTAACAACCCTTCCTTCCCTATTTCAGGGGTGTTTTACCAGGGGTTTGTTTATTCTTCTTTTTGCCTACTAAATCCTACATATGACAAGATACCCAGTACCAGCATGATTCCACATAGATAATAAGCAACAGCCGTTTCAATTCCAGGCATACTGTTACCCCCTTATGTAATTATTTTTTACCAGGTTTTTCCGGGATTTGTCAATCGCCATATGATATACAAAACTAAGGCTATACCCATTGTTAGTGAAAATTGCATTATAAAAGCTTGCATTACCCAAGACATATTTCACTGCCCCTTTCTACCTAAGCAATAATTTTTCCATTCAAGCGCTCACAGCTGTCTTCTCAGCTGCTCTAATTTGACGCAACATGCCAGGTTCCCCAGGCAGAATCAGATTTAAGATTATCCCCAGCCCTATGGTACACATAGTTACAGGATATATGTTCAGACTGATTTCTGGTGGTAGTATACTGGGGGTCCAAAATGTCCAAATGAAGCTAACAGTATAAGACGCAATTAAATTAATCCAGGTTGCTGTTCGATTAATTTTCCAAAGCATACCGATTAAATAGCATGTAAAAATAGGTATACCAAAGGAGAAGCACCACATGAAGACAGGAAATATCACCGGGAGCATCAATGCCGGTACTGTAACTACAACACCAATAACGATGACTAAAAGCCTAGTCAGTTTAAAGAAAGAGGCATCAGACATTTTGGGATTTAATGCCTTCTTTAAGACATCGTGGGCAACAACGTGCGCTGTAGATAGAAGCAAACCGGAACCGGTAGATAGAGTAGCCCCCATTAAGGCAATCATCATAAGGCCTGTTACCCAGGGCGGCAAAAACTCTAAAGCAAAATTCGGCACAGACAGCTTTGCTCCTCCCTGAGCAATAGCTGGAATTG
>DUNY01000434.1 GCA_012839145.1 Thermoanaerobacterales bacterium | reverse complement strand
CGTGAAGGACTCCATCAACAAAGGCACTCCTTTTGTTATAAGTCAGCGTCAGGGTCAGATAGCATCGGCCATAAAAGATATGGCATACAAACTTGGTCTTTCAGTGGAAGAAGAAGTTAAAGAATCTGCTGCTAATAACTCGGTTTTTAAAAAGTTTCTTTTCAAAAAGAGAAGCACAAGTCTAGGGAGTTGATAGAAGATGTCTTTACTTAAAGAACTTGAAAACAAAAAATTAAATACTAATGTAAGCAAGGGTGGAAAGGAGCGCGCAAACATTACTCCTATTCACCAGGGTCGAGATCCTTACAGTGAGTTAAAATCAAATCTTCATAAGAAGATAGTGGATGAATTAAAAAAAATGACGGCTTCCGATAAAGACAACAAGGAAGTTTTGATCAAACATATTGAGCGACTTGTGGATGAATTTATTCAGGACAGTGCCCTGCACATACCAAGGTGGGAAAAGGCAAAAATCACATATGAATTAGTGGATGAAATCGTGTTTTTCGGACCTATTACACCACTGCTCAACGATGCCGAGATAACTGAAGTGATGGTCAACGGCCCGAATCAAATTTACATAGAAAAAAGCGGAAAACTGTACTTAAGTGAAGCGTTTTTTCGAGATGATGAACATGTGATGCATATTATAGAGAGAATAATTGCCCCTATCGGTAGGCGCATCGATGAAAGCATGCCTATGGTAGATGCCAGGCTGCCGGACGGGTCAAGGGTCAATGCCATCATTCCTCCTCTTTCACTTACAGGCCCTACTATAACAATAAGAAAATTCTCTAAAGATCCGTTCATGATGGAAGACCTGATTAAATTCGGGACTCTTACACCTGAAATGGCACGGTTCATAGAGGCCTGTATAAATGGGAGGCTGAACATTGTCATATCCGGAGGCACCGACAGCGGTAAAACCACTACGTTAAATGTGCTATCATCCTTTATTCCTTCCACCGAGAGAATAGTTACCGTGGAAGATGCCGCTGAACTTCAGCTTCGCCAGCCCCATGTAGTAAGACTGGAAAGCCGACCGCCTAATATAGAAGGCAAGGGAGAAATTACTATAAGGGATTTGGTTCGAAATTGTTTAAGAATGCGGCCTGATCGTATCATTGTAGGTGAGGTCAGAAGCGGTGAAGCCCTTGACATGCTGCAGGCCATGAATACAGGCCATGACGGTTCCCTAACCACCGGGCATGCCAACAGTCCGAGAGATATGCTTGCAAGGCTTGAGACCATGGTCTTGATGGCAGGTATGGATTTGCCCATACGGGCCATCAGAGAACAGGTATCATCCGCCATCAACCTGATTATTCACCAAAACCGCTTCAGAGACGGGACACGCCGTATTACACATATTACCGAGGTTCAGGGGATGGAAGGCAATGTTATTACACTTCAGGATATTTATGTTTATCGTCAGACCGGGGTTGAAAAGGATGGTACAGTCAAGGGTAAATTTGAGGCCACCGGCATACGACCCAAATTTATTGATAAACTCATCGCCGGTGGTATAACTCTGTCAGCGGAAATCTTCGAGCCAGCCCTGTTCTAGGAGGAGGTATTTAGCCATGGCCTTAGATAAAATTGCGATACTTGTTTTCATAACAGGATTTTTGTTGGTGCTCGGAATTGACACTATAAGGAGTTCAGGTCAACGCCTCATGGCAAGCCGAGCAAAAAAGATAACCGCTTCTGATGTGAAAAGAAAACTTTCAGAAGAAAGACCCTCGGAGTCCAAGGAGTTATGGAGAAAACTCCTGTCACTGGCAGGCGGAATATTCGTTGCAAAACGCCTGGGTAAGTATGTAGATAAAAGGCTTGAAGAAGCGGATATATTGTTGAGAGGTGAAGAGTTTGTAGTTGTAGTGGTAACGGTAGTCCTTGCCGCAATATTTTTTATAACAATAATTACACTTAATATCACCGCCGGTCTTTTGTCAGGTCTTATTGCAGGAATCATACCTTTTCTCATACTTGATAATACCAGGTCAAAGCGGCTTATGAATTTTAACGGTCAGATAAGCGATGCTCTTACAATTATGTCAAATTCCCTTCGCTCCGGCTTTAGCTTCATTCAGGCTATGGATATGGTCAGAAAGGAATTACCTGACCCTATAAAAAAAGAATTTACCCGTACTTTCAGGGAGATAAACTTGGGAACATCCACGGAAGAAGCTCTAGGAAATCTTAGCACTCGGGTTAACAGTGAAGACTTGGACCTGGTGATCACAGCAGTGTTGATTCAACGTCAGGTAGGCGGGAATCTGGCTGAAGTGCTGGATAATATATCGGAAACTTTAAGGGAGCGCATTCGCATGAAGAGAGAGATCAGGACTCTTACCGCACAAGGACGAATTTCGGGCTTGATAATTGAAATGCTACCTATATTCATGGCTGTCTTTCTTTTCTTTACTAACAAACAGTATATTATGCAGCTTTTCACCGATAGAATCGGGCAGATAATGCTGGCAGTAGCGGTTTTAAACGAACTTATCGGTATATATATCATAAAAAGAATAGTTAGCATCGGCTTATAAGGAGGTGCATCTGCCATGACATTATTAATTGTGGCGGCAGAAGCTTTTGTAGCTGTAACTGCAGGCACACTTGTAATGCACCAGGTGATT
>DUNY01000237.1 GCA_012839145.1 Thermoanaerobacterales bacterium | reverse complement strand
AGTGTCAGCAAGCTCGTTGGAGGAAAAGGGTTTTACCAGATAATCTCCGGCTCCTGCTGCCATGGCTTTCCTTAAATAATCCTGCTCTCCCTGAATGGATATTATTATTACTGCACTTTCAGCCACATCTAAGGTAATTTGTTCGGTAGCACCGATTCCGTCAAGATTTGGCATGTTGATGTCCATTAGGATTACATCAGGTCTAACTTCCCTGGCCGTGCTGACTGCTTCGATACCTTCTCCTGCCTCGGCAACCACTTGTATATCCTCTTCAAAATGCAGCAGCCGTTTTATATCTTCACGTGTATCCTGCAAATCGTCCACTATCATTACTCTAATTGGCGTCATATGATAACCCCCTTATCGCAGCAACTGTTCTAACTTGCTTGCCGGTAAAGATTTTTCTTCTTTATCTTCAAGATTTCGGAGTACAAATTGTATAGTTCCTTGGTCAAGGGCCATGGCGATCTGCTGTGCTTGAGTGGGCTCCACCATTAAAGTTACGGTCTGCAATTCGTCTTTTAATTCCTTTGGGTCTTCCAGCATATTGTTTATTGCAAGAATAGGCACATTTTGTATAAATGCGGAAACAACCGTGGGATTGGTTCCATCGGATTTTTTCTCCTTCGGATTTTCAAAAGTAGCTAAAATGTCAACATGGTCGCCTATGTGTAGCATGGAATGTAATGCAATCACATTGTTCACCGGAACCGTAATAGCCCTTTTGCCCCAGTCGATCTTGGCAGAAAGGCCGCTCACCGGCTCTCCCTTTGCCATGAGTTTTGTGGAAAGCACCTGTTCTCCAACATAAATATCGCTTTTTGCAATCTTACCCACCGCATCCTTTGCATCAACAACAGCTTCCTGATGGATGTATTCGGTAGGCATTTCCTTAAACTGCAGCATCTGGTCATTGATAACGGTTTTGGCCGGTATCATTCTGATTGCAGTGGCAACATTGGCATAATTTCCTGAAAGCCGGTAAGTTTCCTCTGCGGTTTCAAGATACTTGTAAGCACCGAAAGCTGCTACCAACCCGAATATGATAGCAACAACAAGGATAATCTTATTTCTCATGATGATGTCTCCTTATAAACAATCTACTTTATCAAACGTGAAGCAACTAATCCAAAATCTTCACCGCCAGGGTCTATAACAAACTCGGAATTTTTCGGAACAGTTCGCTCTATAAAATAACCTTTTACGGATTTTGCATTTTTCTCAATATAACTTAACAAAAAAGTGGCAAAACCAACGATTTTGGCTTTATCACGCCCATTATATTCTATTCCTTCTTCTAAAATCACCACTGTAAGTAATGAAGGGCAGTCTTTCTTAAAACTTGTAGGGGTGCAAGATGGTGTATGGGGACATTTGCGTTCTTTTAGTGCTGTCTCAATCTTATTACCAGCGGCTCCGGGCTCTGTGTCCACTTTGGATTTAACTTCGGTCTTACAACCTTCTTCGATATTCTTCGCTAATACGTCATTTCCGGTGCCCCCAAGGGCTAAAAAACCAAAATTTCCCGGACCTATAATGTCGTTATTGTCTGCTGTAATAAGCGTATATTCTTTCCCAAATTCAAAATCCTCATCTCTTACCACTTCTTCAGATATTCCTATAGGGTCAACACCACCGATTACACCTTTTTTTCCTGTAATACTTTTTACAGGCCCGTATACAGCTGTAGCATTTGCATCCACCGTCCCGGAATAAATCCCCAGAACCTTGGCAAAAGCATAATTTACGGTGCTGCTTGCACTGACGGTAACTGTTTTGTCAGAGTTGAAAATCACATTATCTACTTCGTAATCCGCATCATTTTCATCAAGATATTTCTCAGCCTCATTTCTGGCATTTGTTTGACTGTCATCGTACGCAACTCTTACCGCCGCCAATGCTGCTGCATCGCAGGCATTTTGAAGCCTCCCTTTTTCCAGTACCAGTGCACCTACATCAACCACCAGTGCAGCCATGCCCAAAATCACAACAAGAGCCACCGCCATAATTACCAGAACCGAACCGTTCTGATCACGCTTAAACCTTAATATATTTGAAATGAGTTTATCTGAAAAAAGTTTACTCATAATCATTCCACCCTCATCACAGCTTTAGATTTCAAGGTAATCGTGTCTTTCCCCAACACTATGGGAGTAATCAAGTCAACTTTATAAGTAACCTCAACGCGCAGTGGAACCCCGGGAATTCGTGCATCTTTTTCTTTAGGTTCTATGGATATATCATCATCATTTGGGATTTTAATACTATCAGGAAGAACTTCCCTAACTTTTTGCCTAATTTCTTCGTTGGTTTTTCTCACAGTTTCTACTACCGCACCGTATCTTGCACCTTGCCTAGCTGCATTTGTGATTACCAAATAAGAATAAAAGATGCGCCCGAACTCTGTGATTCCAAACAATATGATGATAATAATAGGTAAGATTAACGCAAATTCTACCAGTGTCTGACCTTTTTGATTCTTGTGAAATCTATCGTTAAACCAAATCACGGCATAATCACCTCATTACAAAATAGGTTATAACCGTGCCGATGGTTATTGCAGCACCATAGGGAACGGCCTTGTAAGGTCGAATGTCCTGGAGAGTGCCCAGTAGATTGATTCTTGGAACAATGCCAATAAGAGAAAGAAGGGTATACCATATGGACAAAAGCCGCTGTTTTAACTGACCGCTTTTTAGCATTTCTCCAATTGCTAAAATGCCCCCAGCCATAGCGGATGCAAGAAAGGCTACCCATACAAACTCCGGCCCTTTCAGAGCGCCCACAACACCCATAAGCTTTACATCTCCCGCTCCCATGCCACCTAGGGCAAAGGGAATAAACAAAAGTCCCATACCCAGGAGTAGGCCCTTGATACTTTCCAAAGCTCCTTCAAATCCGCCGAAATACAGGTTTATGACCAAAGCCAAAACCGCTGCGGGGATAAGGTATTTGTTATAGATTTTTTTGAACTTTATGTCCGTGTATAGACAAATTGTCAGTAGAGCGATTAAAATGATATCTAAGACCATTTGGATCAACCCCTTTGAATGAAAAGTTGGGGCGGGAGATTGGTAATACCGTCGCTCATATTATTTTTTCGATGGTTCTAAGCCTCGATTTTTTTGAAAGCCTAAAGCTTTTAAGCTCAATCTAGCTATGTAATTATGATTGATAAAACCAAATAAAACTAAATAGGCCTT
>DUNY01000125.1 GCA_012839145.1 Thermoanaerobacterales bacterium | reverse complement strand
TTGAATGATTCATAATTCATTTTTAATATTCTGTCCTCCCGACGCTATTAATAAGATGTAAATATTTTCATTTTTAAATATTGTTTTATATGATATCAAATAAGCAATAAAAGTCAATAGATATCCATATTTGCTTAGTAATGTTGTAAGTGTTGTATTATTGGTTTTTAACAAGTTATCTTTATAGTAATGGTTTTTTATGATAAAATGAGAACGACTTACAGTTAAAACAGCTATTATTGTAGCAATGGGAGAGGATGTATTTGACAGCTCAAATCCATAAGTTTAGAGTATTTGATAAAAACTTAGTGCTTGATGTAAACAGCGGATCAGTTTTACAGGTGGATGATTTAGCTTATGAGATTCTGGAATATTATGATATATATTCCCAGGATGTTATTTTTAAAAAACTGAAAAACAAATATTCCAAGTTAAATATCAAAGAAACCTTTGAAGAAATACAAACATTAAAAGAACAAGGATATCTTTTTACTGATATTAATTTAATTCCAATACTGGATAAATTGCACACAAAACAGTATGTTAAAGCACTCTGCCTTAATGTTGCCCATGATTGCAATTTGCGATGCAAATATTGTTTTGCCTCAAAAGGCGATTATCATGGTAAACGAGAACTAATGAGTATTGAGGTGGGCAAAAAGGCTGTAGATTTTTTGGTTAAAAAGTCGGGAAATATGAAAACCCTGGAAATAGATTTTTTTGGCGGAGAACCGTTAATGGCCATGGATACAGTAAAAGAGATTATTTCTTATGCTAAATCGCTGGAGGAATCAAAAAATAAGAAATTTCATTTTACAATAACCACAAATGCCTTGTTGCTTAATGACAGCGTTATACAGTTCCTTCACGAGCATATGGATAACATTGTTTTAAGTCTCGATGGCAGAAAAGAAGTTAATGATTTTATCAGAATAAAAGCTGACGGCAGCGGTTCTTATGATAAAATTATTTCCAACATCAAAAAAATAGTTGCATTGAGGGAGAGGGATAGAAAAGAATACTATGTGCGAGGGACTTTTACAAAATACAACCTAGATTTTGCCAAGGATGTATTTCACATTGCTGATTTAGGTTTTCAGGAAATATCGATTGAGCCTGTTGTAGGAAAGGACGGAGATTACCTACTGGAACCAAAGGACTTAAAAATCCTCTTTGAGCAATATAAAGAAATAGCCGGAGAATATGTAAAACGGAAGCAGTCAGGGAAAAATCCTTTTACATTCTATCACTTCAATATGGATATATATCATGGTCCATGTATATATAAGAGGCTTTGGGCATGTGGAGCCGGTCGTGATTATCTTGCTGTAACTCCTTCTGGTGATATATATCCCTGTCATCAATTCATTGGTCAAAAAGAATTTACAATGGGAAATGTATTTAAAGGCAAACTGAATGAAAGTATAGTTGCCATGTCAAGACAAACCCATGTGTTTTCAAAACCCGAATGCGCCACCTGCTGGGCCAGGTATTTTTGCAGCGGTGGCTGTAATGCCAATAATTTTATAATTAATGGTGATATAAAAAAACCATATAAAATTACCTGTGACTTGCAAAAAAAGCGTATCGAATATGCCATCTACTTGAATACATTTGTAGGAAAGAAAACAATAAAAACATTATGTTAACAAAGACCTGTTCCAATTTAAGGCAATAAATTGTAGAAAATGTCAAGAATACGAAATAAAAACCAGATAATCTAACATTTTTACAAAAAAAGCTACATTTAGGCTGAATCTGTATTTGAATTCACGATAAAGCTATGGTAAAATTTTTTCATATGTAGACATAGAAAATGGTCCTGTTGGGCAGTAAAGGGGTAGTGGTAATGGTACGGTTAGCACAGGAGATAGATGAAGCTAAAGGAGAGCTGTATTCGGTCCTTGAGGCAAAAAAGAGCTTGAACAATAAGGAAGTTTACGTTCTAAGCTCAAAACTTGATAA
>DUNY01000147.1 GCA_012839145.1 Thermoanaerobacterales bacterium | reverse complement strand
CACAGCATAATTTCTTCACTGGTTCCCGGTAAAAAAAAAGCGGGGCTCCAATAATAAAGTCGCGATAAAGGAAGGGTATGCTCAGCTGCTTGTTCAATAGGCATATGGTAATAAGATGCATCAGTAATGTCAAACTCCATTCTCCACTGAGCATGAAGTGGCAGGTTATATTTCCGTCCAATACTGGGGAATCCTCTAAGAATGAGTATGGTGGGAGAGGATGAGCTTAAGATATTTGGTTCCATATTTTTTATAAACAGGCCTACTCTCGAATTCTCAGCATTTTCAATTTTAGGATTAACCGTTGCATTTAAAATCATAAATATACCACTGCATTTAGATTTTTGTAATGAAAACAAGGCCCGCTCATATTCACACCCAATCAGGTCTTCCAGAATCTCCGGATGACTTTGTAAATCCGTTACATTTAGTCCCAATCCATGCAATTTATTTTCTACACTTTTGGATAACTCCTTTGAATATTCCACTGCATGGACTGAAAACTGGCCGTATTGTTCGGAAGCCTTCCGAAAAGTACGTGAAAACTCCTTTTCAAGCAGTTTTGCACTTTCATCTATTCCTGCTGTTAATATACCCGTAAAAAAAAGGATGGCAATTATTCCAAGGACCATGGTAATTACAAGAACAATCAAGAAAAGAAAGAGTCTAAGGCGCATTGACAGCCCCAAAGTGCCTGCATTTTTAAGATTTCGCCCTATTTGATTTATGCCAGCTCTATCAAGCAATTTATTCACCTACATATACCGTTCTACTATATCCGGCTTCTGCTGTTTCCGTTTAATTTATAAAATCATCGAATGCTCCTTCTGACACCATTTGAAAAGCAGTATTTGCATCTTCACTATCCAAGAGCTTTTGATATTCATCTCTTGACTCTATAGCAATGTTTTTCAGTTTGCTCTCGTATTCTTTCTGCAGCTTGTCATAGTCGTCGAATAAGGGTGGGATGTAAAAGTCATACTCTTTGTGCATCTCAATAGCTGTAATGAGAAGTTTTTTTATATTTTCGTCAGATATATTATCAATTTCCTTTGCCGTAACATCTTCAAAGGCCTTCACCGTTACGGGAAGATAACCTGTAGAAGATAAAAATCGTATATTTTGTTCCGGTGCGGTGAACCATTTAAGAAAGATTCCGGCCGCATGGGCCTTTTCATTTGTAGATTTTGTGCAACAGATTCCGGCACCACGCTGTATGGCGATCTTTTTGCTACCCTCAAAGATTGGGTAAGGCAGTATGGCAAAATCCGTAGGTTCGGTTGTATTATCTGCATATGTAACTTC
Organism: Thermoanaerobacterales bacterium; assembly: GCA_012839145.1. GTDB lineage: Bacteria > Bacillota > Thermosediminibacteria > Thermosediminibacterales > Tepidanaerobacteraceae > DUNY01. The sequence goes on along the minus strand of DUNY01000147.1, from coordinate 579 downwards.
AGATGGCAAAAATGCTACTCCTGCCGTAGAGCCCGTGTTGCATACCACATCTCCGGTCTTTGCCAAGTCTGTACTATATCCGTCATAAACTGCCACATGTCCCCGAACTGCAGGCTCGTAAAAACAGTTCCATATCCTTAAAAATGCAGGAGATGTAAAATCCAGACGGTTATACTTTATGAAGTTATCGCTCATTTGCTCACACCCAACCAGTGTAAAATTAAAAAGGGAATCTATCATAAAGAATGTTTTACCGTCATTTTTTATGTCGGGAGTTTGATTATCCGACCATTCGTAATATTTCTCCGCAACATTTATAATTCCTTCAAAGGTTTTCAAATCTTTAAAACTTACACCCGTATCTTTTGTAAACCTGTTAAAAATGATTTTATTCACAAATAATACTTCAGTGGACTTTGCGATAGGAAATACATATAGCTTATCGTTTATTAGTCGCCCTTCCTCCAAAAACTGAGGCACATATGCCGAAAGTTCTTCTTCGGTGAACTGCTCCCCGATATCAGCAAGCAAACCTTCTTGAGCAAGGATAAGTGCGGTTTTGGGATAAGCGGTGGTCAT
>DUNY01000135.1 GCA_012839145.1 Thermoanaerobacterales bacterium | reverse complement strand
GAGGATAGCCACCGTATAGAGCATGATATCAGGGCGGAACGCGTTATATCCATATCGAACGGCCACATGCCCAAGACCACCCCCCCCAATCACACCCGCCATAGCGGAGTAGCCCACTAAATTTATAGTAGTTATGGTAATTCCTGATGCAATAGAGGGCAGACCTTCGGGGAGCAATACCTTTGTTATTATTTGATAGGGCGAAGCCCCCATGGACAACGCTGCTTCCAATACACCTTTGGGAATTTCCCTCAGAGCACTTTCAGTTAATCTGCCCACTAACGGTATGGCCGCTATGGATAGGGGTACAATAGCAGCAGTGGTGCCGATAGCCTTTCCTAACAGAAATCGGGTAAAAGGCAAAAGAATAATCATCAGTATTACAAAAGGTACAGACCTAAAAATGTTTACTATCCAAGATAAGGTTGCATTTAATATACCATTCTCCAAAACCTGCTCATTATCGGTGACAAACAACAGAATACCTAATGGGATTCCAAAAAATGCAGCTATAGCTACTGAAAAAAACACCATATACAAAGACTCCCATGTAGAAAATAGCAGTAATTTCAGGATGTCAGACATTTTCAATCACCTCTACTTTTAATCCCAGCTGTTCTAGATAATTCATGGCTTTTATGGTTCCGCCATTTTGACCTTTAAGCTCAACTACAAGCACACCATAGGGGTCATCTTGTATGTGATCGATATTACCAAAGAGGATGTTAGCATCCACGTCGAATGTTTTTACTAAGGTGGAGATGATGGGCTGTGTAGTTATTTGCCCGAAAAAACCGATTTTAACAATTTTACCTTCCAAACTACTATGGTCCAGCTGCCGGATGCGATCTTTCAATTCATCGGGTAGTTCGGATAAGGTGATGGTCTTCAAGAAATTTTTAGCGGTCTCAGTCCTGGGGTTTGCAAAGACATCCAGCACAGGTCCTTGCTCTACCACTCGACTTTGCTCTATGACGGCCACCGAATGGCAAATATGCTTTATAACATTCATTTCATGAGTGATAAGCACTATTGTGAGTCCCAGCTGCCTATTTATATCCTTTAATAGATTAAGTATGGAAAGGGTAGTTTGGGGATCCAAAGCGGAGGTGGCCTCATCACAAAGGAGGACCTTTGGATCATTGGCCAAAGCTCGAGCTATGCCTACCCGCTGTTTTTGACCGCCTGAAAGCTGGGAGGGATAACTATTGGCCTTGTCGGTAAGCCCCACCAAATTTAAGAGATTATCTACTTTCCTTTTAATTGCTTCTTTATCCAAACCGGCTATCTCTAAGGGAAACGCTATATTCCCCCGAACCGTTCTTGAAGCAAGTAAGTTGAAATGCTGGAATATCATCCCTATTTTTTTCCTATACTCTTTTAGCTCATTAGGGGAGAGCTTGGTCATGTCTACTTCGTCAATTTCTATCGTCCCCGAGGTAGGTGTTTCCAGCATATTTATGCACCTTAAGAGAGTGCTTTTACCTGCACCGCTCAAACCTATCACACCGAAAATCTCACCTTGTTTTATATGAAGATTGACTTCTTCCAGTGCTTTAACATCACCGGTATCCGAATGATATATTTTTGTAAGGTCTTTTATGTATATCAATACTTACATCTCCCTTTGATTAAAATAAGAACCCCACCCATCAACGCAATCAAAGATTGCTGATGGGTCCCGGGAACCTTGTTGTATACACAATAAAAAAACCTCTTCTGACACCATGAAGAGGTTATGTTTCCACTCTCTCATCTGCCAGAACCGTTGTTCTGCAGGAATTAGCACCGCTGCAGCAATATATGCTGCCGGTTGCCGGGCATCATCGGGCCAGTCCCTCAGCCTGCTCTTGATAAGAGTTTACCTGTATGCTTTTTGTTGTTTTTTATAATAGCATGCTTTCATATTTTTGTCAAATAAATTCTATCTGATATCCTGATATTGAAAGTTATTCCGGTTAAGATGACAGCAACTAAAAAAAGTTTATATATTAATATTGTTTATTTATGATTGAATAATTTTATGCATACAGGGGACAATATATTCCAGAAGAACAAAATAAAAGCAAAGATGAAGTTT
>DUNY01000456.1 GCA_012839145.1 Thermoanaerobacterales bacterium | reverse complement strand
GTATTTATCACCACCTCCATGGGCATAGGCGCCGCCCTTAGGGGTGCCGGTGATACGGTTACGCCCATGAGGTATAATTTAGTTTCTAACCTTATAAATGTGGTATTGAACTATATCCTAATATACGGAAAACTGGGATTTCCCGCCATGGGGATTACAGGCGCTGCCATAGCTACAACCCTGTCCCGCTCCATAGCAATGATTATGGCCCTTTTGGCCATATATCACCCCAATTCCCTCCTGAGTCTTTCGGAAAGGAAGGGTCTCTTTTTTGATTATGACATTATACAGCGCATCCTAAAAATAGGCATACCTTCCGGTTTGGAACAATTTATATTTCGCACGGGACAGATGGAATTTGTAAGGACCGTTGCAGGTCTTGGCACAACCGTATTTGCGGCCCATCAGGTAGCTATGAATATCTTCGGTCTGTCTTTTTCCCCAAGTATGGCTTTTGGAATAGCTGCAACCACCTTAGTGGGTCAAAGCCTTGGAGCCCAAAGGCCCGATATGGCTGAAAAATACGGCATGGAAACACGGCGTATGGGGATGATTGTAGCAGTTACAATTGCATCTACGTTTTTCTTTTTCGGTAGACATATAGCCGGTATATATACCAATGATCCTGAAGTTATTTCATTAGCGGCGGGCTGTCTTAAAATAATTGCAGTGATGCAGCCTATGCAGTCCACCCAATTTATTCTTGCCGGTGCATTGCGGGGTGCCGGTGATACCAGGGGGCCTCTTTTTTCTTCTCTTATAGGTATATGGGGTATACGGGTCATTCTGGCAAAGATATTTATAAACATGGGCTTTGGCCTTACCGGCGCATGGATGGCTCAATTGTGTGACCAAATATTTCGTTCGGTATTTATGTATCAGAGATATAATTCCGGCAAATGGAAAAAAGTTAAGGTATGATGTATCATTTTTTAATTCAAGAGATAACATGACAAAAGCCCCGTATGCTTTTTTAGCATACGGGGCTTTAAACATTCATGGAAAAGAAATTGATTTTATCTCATAATGGAAGACTCCGCCAGGGGCTTCCACTTCCACCGTGTCACCGACTTTTTTTAGCAGCAGAGCCCTGCCCACCGGTGACAGACAGGATACGTCAAAGATATTATGGCTTTCCCGCTGACTTTGAAAAGGAGCTACAACTGTAAACTTAAATGTGCTGTCGCTTTTATCCGAAACTTTGACCTCACTTCCCATGATTACAAAAGGCAAGGTGTTTTCCTGGGATTCTACAGGTTCTGCATTCTGTATGAATCTATCTACTTCATATATGTACAATTCCATAAGGGATTCAAATTCATGACGCTCTTTGGTCACTTCTGAGAAAAAATCATCAATGATTTTACCTCTGTTGGCTCTTACTTCTATAAGGTGTTCTTTGAGCTTTTTAAAAGTGCTCTTTGAGAGTTTGTACTTGGCCTCCACTGCAATTCCTCCTAGCATGTGATAAATAGTAAAAATGCTAAAAAAATTTGGGCTCCTCCTAAATTGTCATAATTTTTAGGAGGTCCCACAATATTAATTTATCACTATTAGTGGCTAATGTCAAATAATACAGAGATTTTAGACCCTTTTACTGGATTTCAATATACTATGAAAGACGTATTTGGTATAATATTGTTAGATGAAAATGCTAACATAAGGTGGTGATGGAAAGACTGCAGCCAACAGATACTTGTAGTATGTGAAATATTTATTCGGGGTGTTTGCGATGATTCCTTTAAGCAAATCATCGTAGTGGTGTTAAAAATTCCTATTTATATAAGGAGGGAAACTGAAAATGGGGAAAATACCCTTTATGAAAATGAACGGCTGTGGCAATGATTTTATTGTAGTGGACAATCGGCAGGGTATAATGAATGAATACGATCTTCCCGAATTCATAAGGCGAGTGTGTGCCCGAAGGGTATCAGTAGGAGCTGACGGCTTCATGATGATTGAGGAGTCGGATAAAGCGGATTTTAAAATGCGATACTTCAATGCTGACGGCAGCGAAGGTGAAATGTGCGGTAACGGTGCCCGCTGCATTTCAAGATTTGCATATATACAGGGAGTAGCGGAAAATGAAATGACCTTTGAAACCCTGGCAGGAATTTATGAGGCCAAAATAGTAGGTAAAAATGTTCGTTTAAAGTTTCCCCCGGTCAGGATAAGGGACATACACCTTCATCAGACTCACGAATTTGATGGAAAAACCCTGGATTATCACTATGCTCTTGTGGGTGTTCCCCATGTGGTTATATATCGGGATGATGTGGATGCCATGGATTACAAGGAACTGCTGACCCTTGGCAGAAAAATCCGTTACGCTGACATCTTTCCCGTCGGAACCAACGTAAATTTTTTAAAAATTGTTGATGAAAACAATATAATTGTCAGGACATATGAGAGGGGAGTGGAAGATGAAACCTTTGCCTGCGGCACAGGTTCCACCACTTCTGCCATTATTTCTTCTTTGCTTGGTAAAACCAAGGTCCCAGTCAAAATGCATACCAGAGCAGGAGTTTTAAAGATATTATTTGATACAAAGGATGATGTAATCGATGATTTATATATGGAAGGCAACGCAAAAGTCGTGGCAGAAGGGTACCTCCTCCCTGATGCATGGAGGTGACAGGGGACGGTTCTATTGACACCTTTATTTGGGGAGTGGTATTATTCCAAATGGAGGTGTTTTCATGACAAGAACGGCAAGAGAAATTAGTAATACGGGGATATACCACATCGTCCTAAGAGG
>DUNY01000087.1 GCA_012839145.1 Thermoanaerobacterales bacterium | reverse complement strand
CCCTTGAACTCGGAGTGGCTATGATGAAGGTCCTGCCTACATATCGATTTTTAATGAGCCCAATACCGAAGGGAATCCCAGAAGCTTCCGCATAACCCATGGCAGATACCGTTCCAGAATCCGGCACACCGATAACCATGTCAGCATCAACAGGATGTTCACCGGCAAGCAGCCTCCCAGCTTTCCAACGGGCCATGTGAACATTACTCCCATCAATGGTGCTATCATGTCGTGCAAAATACACGAATTCAAAGACACATAGTGATGGACGATGATCAGTGCTTTTTTTGATAGTAGTTACTCCGTCTTTATTTATAATCACTATTTCTCCAGGCTCAACATCTCTGATAAATTCGGCATCGATGGTATCGAGGGCACAGCTTTCCGATGCAAGAATATAAGAATCGTTTTGTTTTCCAAGGCAGAGGGGTCTGATACCCTGAGGATCACGCATGCCAATCAGCATGTCCTCTGTCATCATAACCAATGCATAGGACCCCTTTATTTTCTCCATGCAAAGTTCTACTGCCTTGATTATGTCTTCCGAATGTTCCCGGGCAATTAAAAAAGCCACTACCTCGCTGTCTATTTCCGTTTGGAATGCCGCTCCATGTTCTTCCAGCTCTTTTCTGAGTTCGGGAGCATTTACAAGGTTACCGTTATGGGCTACCGCTAAAGAACCTTTTTTGTATCGAACTACCAGAGGTTGGGCATTAATCAGTGTATTGGCTTCTGTAGTGGAATAGCGCACATGGCCGATACCTATGGATCCGGATAGTTTGTCCAATATTTCATCATTGAATACTTCCGATATCAAGCCCATCTCCTTGTGATATTTAATACCGCTGCCTGAATTTACCGCAATCCCGGCACTTTCCTGACCTCGATGTTGTAGTGCATAAAGACCATAAAATATACTGCGACCAAGGGTATAGTCTTCCTTTGGTCTGTATATACCAAAAACACCGCATGCTTCCTTTAGTTTGTCACTCATTTTTCGACTCTCCATTTTATGGCGTTATTCCAGATTTCTGTGATACTTTCTACAGGTGTATCTATAATTCCTATTACCTGTTCTTTTTGCTTTACTAGAATTTTTAAGCTGCCAGATTTAACAAATCCCAATACACTGACCTGGACTCCAATTTCTTCTGCAAGCTTATTTAAAACTGAAAGATTTTCTTCTGGCAGACTTAAAATGATTCTTGACTGGCCTTCACCAAACAGAAGCGTATCAGGTCGTAAATCCGTTTCAATCTCACCGACAAAGCCAAGGTTACTGGCTATACAACTCTCAGCCAGAGCAACGGCCAAACCTCCTTGGTTAATATCGTGAGCAGAGCTAACAAGACCGAGTTCAATGGCTTTTAAACAGCAAGTTTGTATTCTTTTTTCTAAATCGATGTCAAGTCTGGGAGCTGGTCCTGCCACTACATCCAGTATTTCCTTCAAATAAACAGAACCTCCAAGTTCATCAGTGTTTTCACCAAGAAGTACAACCACGTCGCCTTCCTTTTTAAATTTCATAGTGCAGTATTTATTTACATCATCTAAGGCCCCCACCATTCCTATTATCGGGGTGGGATAGACAGCACTGTCTTTACCCTCGTTATAAAAGCTGACATTACCGCTTATGACTGGAATATCCAGGTGTCTGCAAGCCTCTGATATGCCTTCAACACATTTTTCAAATTGATAAAACACCTCAGGTTTTTCAGGATTGCCAAAATTTAGCCCATCGGTAAGGGCCAGAGGTTTGGCACCGCTGACCACAAGGTTTCTGGCAGCTTCGGCAACTACCTGCTTACCTCCTTCATAGGGGTCCAGGTAGCAATAGTAACCATAGCCGTCAATGGAAATAGCAATTCCTTTTTTTGTACCTTTTATTCTGAGCACAGCTGCGTTTGACCCTGGCTTGACCACAGTGTCTGTGCCAGAAGTCTGATCAAATTGACGGTATACCATGGCTTTGCTTGCTATATTAGGCAAGTCCAGCAGTTGAGCCAGTATTTTATTTAGGTCGGCAGGTACAGGTATTTTTGATAAGTCAATGTTTAATTCGTCCATATATGCAGGTCTTTTACTTTCCCTTTTTACAGCAGGTGCACCTTCAGCTAGTGATACAGCCGGGACTTCACCTACAAGTTTTCCGTTTTCCAGAATCCTCAACATACCGTCATCAGTGACTGTACCTATTTTTACTGCCTCCAGATCCCATTTTTCGAAGATTCTCTTTACATCATCTTCATGACCCTTCTCTACAATGACCAACATACGTTCCTGGGATTCGGATATCATAATTTCATGGGGTTTCATATCTTTTTCCCTCTGATGAACCAGAGCTACATCTAGTTCTATGCCGTTTCCTGCTCTGGCAGCAGTTTCGCAGGTGGATGAAACCACTCCCGCTGCTCCCATATCCTGAACACCTACCACCCATTCCTTTTGAAGAAGTTCAAGACAGGCTTCCATTAATTGCTTTTCTTTGAATGGATCACCTACCTGCATCGGAGAACCCTGATCCTGATTGTCATCGGAAAGCTCGCCGGAGGCAAAGCTTGCACCATGCATTCCGTCACGGCCGGTGGCAGCACCTACTACCATTACTGAATTCCCAACCCCTGCAGCTTTTCCTCGGACAATCTTGTCATGGCGAATTATGCCCACACACATGGCATTGACCAATGGGTTTTCTTTATAAGAATCATCAAAGTAAACTTCGCCGCCCACTGTAGGTATGCCCATGGCATTTCCATAATCACCGATACCGGCAACTGCACCTTCAAACAGGAACTTTGCTCGTTTGTTGTCAAGGCTGCCAAATCGAAGAGAGTTTAATAGGGCGATGGGTCTTGCACCCATTGTAAAGATATCCCGGATCATACCGCCTGCACCGGTAGCCGCACCCTGATATGGTTCTATCGCTGATGGATGGTTGTGGCTTTCTACTTTCATGGCAACCGCCAAGTTGTCTCCTATGTCAACAATACCGGCATTCTCACCGGGACCTTGTAGTACTTGGGGTCCCTGAGTGGGAAATCTCTTTAACACCGGTTTTGAATTCTTATAGCTGCAGTGTTCTGACCACATTACACTATATAAGTTTAGTTCCAGATAATTTGGTTCTCTGCCCAGTACTTTTAATATTTCGTCATATTCCACATCGGTTAAACCCAGCTTTTTAGCTTCTTCTCTACCTGCCACGGACTTTACCTCCTTCCACATACTGCAGAATAGACTTAAAGATTCTAAGGCCATCGGTATTGCCCAGAATTTCCTCGGCACAACGTTCGGGGTGAGGCATCAATCCTAATATGTTTCCTTCTGAGTTGATGATTCCCGCTATATTTTCTAAAGAACCTACCGGATTAGCCTCTTTTATTGGGTTTCCGTTTTCGTCACAATAAGTTAAAATTATTTTATTTTTTGTTTTTAATTGTTCGATAGTTTCACTATCGGCATAATAATTGCCGTATTTACAGGCGAGATTTAGGCGAATAACTTCTCCTTTTTTATAAAGACCGGTAAAAGGAGTATCGCTATTTTCCACACGGAAAAAAACATCATCACAATGAAACTTCAAGTTCTTGTTAATTAGTACTGCTCCAGGTAAAAGACCTGCTTCCAGTAATATTTGAAATCCGTTGCCTATACCCAATATGCACTTTTGGGCTTTGGCCGCATCTAAGATAGAGTTCATGACTTTCGAACGGGCAGCCAGGGCTCCGGGACGCAGATAATCACCATGGGAAGCTCCTCCCGGAAGAATGATTAGATCAAAGTCTTGTGGTGCAAATGTTTTTTTATGAAATACATATTCTGTAGGCTGGCCCAGAATGTTTTTACAAATATGATAACAATCGCCATCACCGCTGGTTCCGGCAAACTTTATCACTGCACACCTCATGCTTGCTCCTCCATTATTTCAAATTCATAATCTTCAATTACGGGATTTACTAAAATATTTTGACATAATTCCTTCACAATTTCCTGTGTTTTTGCTTTATCACCAGCGTCGATCCTCACTTCATAATACTTGCCGGTTTGAACATCTTTGACACGTTCAAATCCGGAGCTTGATACAGCGGCCTTTATAGCACTACCTTGTGGATCTAGCACACCTGTCTTGGGGAAAGTATAAACTTTTACCAAAAACATATACTCAGCTCTCCTTTTTATTATGATAAAAATTAACAATTCTCTCGTTGTTTTCCAGGGATTTATTATTAGCATATACAGCTTTTTATAATCAGTTTTAATTCTACAGATAGTATACCCTTGTTGTTTTTATTATCCCCATGGCTTTAGTATACTCTATACCTTATCACCTCTTTTTCCGAACTTTTCTAGTTTAAAAACAAAAAATGGGCAGACTTTCTGTAGAATTAAAACTGATTATAAAAAGCTGTATATGCTAATAATAAATCCCTG
>DUNY01000285.1 GCA_012839145.1 Thermoanaerobacterales bacterium | reverse complement strand
GGCACGGGCCCAGCGCTGTGACAAGTGTGATACTTTAAACCTCTCAAGCCAAAACTTTGCTTTTTGCTTCGCATCTTGAGGATTTATGCCTCGAATTTTTAAACCCAGAGTTACATTATCAAAAACCGATGCATCCAATAAAAGGGCTTCTTGAAATACAACGGCCATATGGCGTCGAACTTTTATATAATCTCGAGCTGTAACCTTTTTCCCTTTAAAAGTTACATAACCCGATTGAGGGGTCTGTAACAGTGCCATTACCCGCAAAAGGGTGCTCTTGCCGGAACCGTTTGGCCCTATTACGGCAAAAACCTTGCTGTCCTCTAATGTCACCTTTTCCACTTCCAAAAGAGTGCGTTGCTTAACTTTAACTAATATATTATTACCCTCAAGAATAGACATCTTTTTGCCTCCGCTGCTGCAATAGTGTCAACCATACAGTTGCCGCATATGTTAACAGTAGTAGTATAAAGCTCAGTGCCAAAGCCGCATCAAAATTCCCCTTACTTGTTTCCAGTACTATAGCGGTTGTGAGAACTCGGGTATAGTTTTCGATATTGCCCCCCACCATCATGGATGCACCTACTTCTGATATGATGCCCCCAAAGCCTGCCATGATGGCAGCGATAAGCGAGTATCTAGCCTCTTTTAACATTATTAGCATCATTTGGAAAGGCGTTGCTCCCAATGCCATAATTTGCCACCGAAGCTTTTGATCTATCTGTTGAAGTGCAGCGGTGGAAAGAGCTACAATAAGGGGAGTGGAAATTATGGTCTGAGCAATTATGATAGCCGTAGGTGTATACATTATCCTAAGCTGACCCAGTGGGCCGCTGCGCCAAAGCATTAGAGCAACCCACAAACCTACTACCGTAGGCGGCAAACCCATACCTAGATTTGCCAAACTGATAAAAAGCCTTTTCCCCGGAAACTCATTTAACGCCAACAAAAGCGATAGTGGAAGAGCTATAATTAGACTTATCAGTGTAGCGATTCCTGTTATTTTTAAAGTAAAAAGGGTTATTCCATAGACCTTAGGATCCATGGAAATAATGAGCATAAAACCTTTTTTCAATCCTTCAATAACTATATCCAATAAAAACCCCTCATTAAATCACTTTATTTATTTGCCTAAAGTACCTTCATCCTTTCCCGCATCAGGAAAGAACAGAGGTTGGTCGTATTTGTCTTTTCCAAATTCACCTATTATTTTTTGGGTTTCATTATCTATCATAAACTCCACAAAGGCCTTGGCCCCTTCAGTATTTATCAATCTAGCGGCACTGGGATTATTTTTCTCTATATATTCCGGATTTACCTGCATCACGTGGTAAATGTTCAGAAGGGATGCGTCACCTTCAGTTAAGATTTCAAGCTCTAGCTTATCCATCTTTGACAGATATGTCCCTCTATCAGAAAGTGTGTAGCCACCTAATTCGGAAGCTACATCCAAAGTTGCTCCCATACCTTGCCCTGTAGATTTATACCATTCGCCTTCCGGCTCTTCAATTCCTGCTTTTTTCCATATACCCAGTTCCTTTTTATGGGTACCGGAGTCGTCTCCCCGGGAAATGAAGGTTGCTTTCTTTTCAGCTATTTTCTTTAATGCCTCGGTAGAATCTTTTGCATCCTTAATACCCGCCGGATCGTCCTTTGGACCTAAAACTATAAAATCATTGTGCATTATTAACTGCCGGTTCATTACAGCACCTTTTTCTACATATTCCATCTCTGCTTCGGGAGCGTGTACCAATAGCACATCGGCATCACCGCTTTCTCCCATAGCCAAAGCTTTCCCAGTTCCAACAGCTATAGGTTTTACTTTGTACCCGGTTTTTTTCTCAAAAATAGGAATCAGCACATCCAATAGTCCGCTGTCTCGAGTACTTGTAGTAGTGGATAAAATAACTTCAGTATTTTCCGGAGCTTTTTTCTCCTGTTGCTCTTGCTCCACATCCGGTTCCTGAACCTGGTCATTCTGTTGTTGTCCACAACCGGATAAAATCAACCCGGCTGATAACAATATTACAAGTAAAAGTGTTAAACTTTTTTTATAAAATATTCGCATTAAAACTTTACCTCCTTATATTTACAAGCTCAAAATCAAAAAACCTAATTACAAAAATAAAAACCCCATACCTCCTTTCTTTAATTGTTATCAGGAGCCGATATGTTTGGACAGGCATAACGTCATTATATTTATTCGACTTATTTCCGCTTTTCCCTTCTTTTAAATATTATTTTTATTGGAAATCAAAACCGGTATTTTTTGTGTTTAACTTGGTCTGCACTCACCTTTTTTAATAATCTTTTCTTCTATAATATCTACAAGCCCCTTAGCGTCATTAATATCTAATACAGGGACTCCTTGCACATCAAGATGAACATCACTGGCTATAGCTATTAGTTGCTCCGGCGGCGATAATAGCTTTAAACAATGCTTACGGCGAAACACCTCTATTTTTGGTTTACCGCTATGTTTAAAACCCTCGACCACGAATAAATCAACATCAGGACTTAATTTCATCAATTGATCTAGTTCCAATTCCTGCTCTGTCTTTTTAATCATTGCGATTTTATTGTGACCGGATATAATAACAGTATCCGCGCCAGCCTGAGCATGACGCCAAGTATCCTTTCCCGGCTTGTCCATTTCAAAACTGTGTGTATGCTTTATTGTTGCAACCTTATACTTTCGCTTCTTAAGCTCTCTCAGCAGTTTTTCTATTAATGTAGTTTTTCCCGTGCCGGATTTTCCGACAATGGTTATTATAGGTATGATAGGTGTCATTTTATACCTTCCTTCTTGATTGCTATGATGCTAAAGGGCCTTAACAGTAATAGATTAAGTTAAGTCTCAGGTGCCTGGCACCATGTGCTTAACTTATAAAGCTTTTTTCGAGTCAATCATCAGTAAGCCTCAGACCCAGATTTTTCGCAAAAAAATAGGCTTCCCTGTATACATGCCGACTTAGGGCTTTTGATATCTCCTCATATTCAAAGGCCTTGTTGGCTGGATAATACTGGTCCATCAAGTTTACCATACAGTCGGAGGATAATTCCTGTTTTATGAATTTCAAAACATTTTTTGTGTCCTCAAGACCTCCTGGCATTACCAAATGCCTTATTAGCAAACCCCTGAAAGCGATACCTCTTTCATCGATTTTTAGCCCTCCCACCTGACGGTCCATTTCTTTTAAAGCTATTTTTACTTTTTGGGGATAATCTTTTACCCCGGAATATTTCCGACCCCGCTCAACTGAAAGGTATTTAAAGTCGGGCATGTAAATATCTATTACACCTTCTAATATTCTAAGTGTTTCTATTTTTTCATATCCTCCGCAATTATAGACCAAAGGCAATTTCAAGCCTTTTTGAGCTGCAATATACAAAGCCTCGAGAATATTCGGTACAAAATGGGTGGGAGTAACAAGATTGATGTTGTGGCAGTTGTAGCGATTTTGGATTACAAGCATGATTTGTGCAAGTTCTTCATTTGATATTACTTCTCCTTCTCCGCCGAAACTGAGTTCACAGTTTTGACAAAAAACGCACCGCATGTTGCAGTAACCGAAAAATATGGTACCAGATCCGTTCTTACCTACTAAGGGTGCTTCTTCACCGAAATGAGGACCATAACTGGCAACTATAGCTCTATCGGCCGCACGACAAAACCCTAGCTGCTCTATTCTGTTGACGCTGCAGTCATGAGGGCATAAATTGCATTCGGTTAAATGGCGTTTAGCTTGTTTTACTTTTTTATGCAATTGGCCGTTTTCCAGTAAGTTTACATAACCGGGTTTTATATTGGTTGTCATCCTCTTCTTCTCCCGAAAAATTTTTTAAATCCAGGTTAATACCAACCTGATATATACGTTTTATATTATACATGGTATCAGATACAAAATGCCAAAAGTATAATATTAATTATACCATACAAGCCAAAAATGATGCCAAACAATAGTATGTTTTTTCAGCATTTTTTAACTATAAAAAGATGGGTTATAAAAAATCGTAAGTCCATTATCATATGCTACCACTTGTAAATCTGTTATAATATAAATATTAAAAAACATTCTGTCTCATATTCATTTCTCGACAAAAGGGGCGCTAACATGAAGACAATGGCTTTAATTCTATCGATCATTTTATTTATCACGGGTCTGCTAGGAACTATACTGCCTGTTTTACCCGGCGCTATCCTAATCTACGGAGGCATGCTTCTCTATGGAATACTAACTCAGTTTGCAACACTGAATGCTAATTTTTTCATCTTACAAGCTCTAGTGCTAGTTTTAATTTTTTTCATCGATTTTCTTGCTTCTACTGTTGGTGTTCAGAGTTTCGGTGGCAGTAAACAGGCAGTATGGGGTGCCGTAATTGGTATAATTCTCGGTTTGATATTTTTCGGTCCATTGGGTATGATAGTCGGCCCATTCCTAGGTGCTGCTATAACAGAATTATTTCGAGGTAAGGACTTAATCCAAGCTATCCATGTGGGTTTTGGAACTCTTATAGGTGTTCTTGGTGGCACATTTTTGAAATCATGTATTGAAATTTTAATGATTACTTACTTCTTTATGCAGATTTAGCGATCGATACATAATTAATTGGACTTTGTTAAATATGCGACCTTTAAAATCAAGAACTAAGCTCGTTTTAAGGTTCTGTCCTTAATGCAAATCAACTAATATATTGCATGCATTTTTATTCCTTAACAGCTCCTAATAGCTTCTACGGTATAGCGCATTATAATATATAAATTACATAATAAATATAGGTCGTTGAGTTACGAGGAGGTTGCTTTGATGGATGATAAAAGCATTTTTACCAAAAGTTTAGCCTTGGTAGGCACAATAATAGTGTGGATTCCGATTT
>DUNY01000440.1 GCA_012839145.1 Thermoanaerobacterales bacterium | reverse complement strand
ATGCTTATAATAAACAGTATCACCGATGGTATGATAACAGCTTTTCTGTGACTCAGTGCCCATTTAAGTAAATTGGAGTATTTTACTTCAATTTTGTTATAAAAAGCTTTAAACTTACGGAGTAACGATTTGAAAAAAGCAAATTTTTTATTACTTTTTTCAGATGACATCCCTACTTCCCCTAATTGAACCATGAGTCTGGAAGATAGCAGTGGAACTATGGTCAAAGCTACCAAAAGAGAAGAAAGCAGGGAAAAAGCTACTGTAAGGGCAAGCTCTTTAAATAGTTGGGCTGTCATACCTTGCACGAAAATGATAGGCAAAAACACTGCTATGGTTGTAAGGGTGGATGCAGTTATGGCCAGGGCAACCTCATTGGTGCCTGATATGGCAGCAGTTACCGGCTCTTTACCCTCCAGGCGATGAGAGAAAATATTCTCCAAAACGACGATGGAGTTATCCACCAACATTCCTACACCCAAAGCTAATCCCCCAAGGCTCAGCATGTTCAGGGTGAGTTTGTTAAAATAAACTAATACAAAGGTGGCTATTATGGATATAGGTATGGATAGACCTATAATCAGGGTGCTGCGCAAATTCTGGAGAAACAGGTATATCACCAATACAGCAATAATCCCTCCGACTATTGCATTTTTTTTCACATTGTTAATAGAGAACTCGATAAAATCCGATTGATCAAGAATTGTTTCATATCCAATATCAACGGGGATTTCCTTTATGAGTTTTGCCATCTCGGATTTTACTTTTTTAGCCACTTGAACGGTATTGTAACCGCTTTGTTTTTGTATGGTCAAGGCTATACTGGGCTTGCCATTATAGCGGGAGATTGATGATACATCCTTGTAGGCATCTTTTATGTTTGCAATGCTTTTTAGTGGAACGCTCCCACCCTGAGGAAGGGGAATGGGCATGTTCTCTACTTCCGTTATATCTTTAAATTCCGCTTCGGTTCTTATATTATACTTCTTATTTCCCTGGCTCACATTGCCACCGGGAAGGTTAATATTTTCCATTTGAAGTTTACTTGCTATCTGAGGCATACTGAGACCGTAAAATGCCAGTTTATCAGGATCCACCTGTATGTCTATCTGTCTTTCCAACCCTCCGGAAATTCCCACTGACGCCACACCCTCTATACGCAAAAGCCTACTTTCAATGGTGTCATCAGCTATCTTTTTAAGCTGCACAATGTTGTCACTGCCATAAAGGGCAATTTGCATCACCGGCATCATTGACGGGTCAAATTTAACAACCATTGGTGCTCGGGCATCTGAGGGCAAATAAGGTTTTATCAAATCCACCTTTTCTCGCATATCCTGAGCAGCTATATCCATGTCAGAACCCCAGTTAAACTCTATGACGATAGTGGAATTCCCTTCGCTGCTTAAGGATTGAATGTTTTTTACATTATTCATGGTAGAGAGGATTTGTTCCAGGGGCTTTGTTATCATGTTTTCCACTTCATGGGAAGATGCCCCTGAGTATTCAGTCATAACCACTGCTACAGGAAATGAAAAGTCGGGAAATAAATCAATTCCCAGTTTTGAAAAGGAGATAAATCCCAAAACCAGGATAACGGCTACTATCATAAGCATGGTTATGGGCCTTTTTATTGAAAAACGGGCTAAGTTCATTTTGTATCACCTCGGCCCTCAACTTTAACTTTCATGCCATCGGTTATTAATTCCTGACCTTCTATTATTATTTCTTTACTTGAGGCCAGTCCTTTTGTTATTACTATTTTACCCATAGACACAGACCCTGTTTCAACTGCATTTGCTTTTGCCAGACCATCCTCCAAGGTGTATACTATTTTGGTGCCGTCATAGGACACT
>DUNY01000003.1 GCA_012839145.1 Thermoanaerobacterales bacterium | reverse complement strand
TTATACCGGATTTTGTTTCTAATGTAATGTACCATGTAATAGCATATTGAACCAACATTGATCCAAAGAGCGATATATTCTGGCTTGCCAAAAAAAGTATTATGTTTTTGTACCAGCTTTTATTAATATCTGTCATTTTTACTTTACCCCAATCTATAACAGGATTTCACTATAGCTGCTCAGTATTCGCTCGTTCCATGATTTCCCGAACTATAGACGTTTTGGCATCCGCATAGTGCTGAACATGCCGCCACTTATTCTTTGCCAAGTTTCGTTTGACTTGTGCATATTTGTCCCGATCGGTTTCATTGGACCGCAACCAATCACGGAAGCGCAGCATTTGTTCGACCTCAGACGTGCCCGAACTGAACACATGTAGGTTAATGTCAATATCAGGCCCCTTGAACATACGGTGTTCGAACCGCTCAGGCTCTCTGACCCGTAACGTGTATCCCGCTGCCTCCAAGGCCGGGACATAGGACAGCTCGTCGGCAGAGTCCTCCACAACCAGCAACATGTCTATGATTGGCTTTGCACACAGGCCCGGTACTGAGGTTGAGCCAACGTGCTCCACCTGCAAAGCCTTATTGCCCAGTGCTAAGCGAACCCTGTTAGCTTCCCGTTCAAAAGCTTTAGGCCAACGTGGGTCATACTCAACGAGAGTGATAGGTGCATTATGGGGTTTCAGTTCGCCTACCGTAAGCTTCTGAAGTTATCCATCATTCCTATGCGTAAAGCTGCAACCGTTCTGTTTTGACGGCATATGACCTGCCTCCCCTTATCTTTATACATTCATAAGTTCATCGTTTTCGAATAAATTGAAAAAGTCGCTTTTATTATCTGATTCTACCCTTAATTTTTTCTTGCTGCAATAATCAGCATCATAGGACGGCGCATCTCATCTTTCATACCCGGAATATCCATCATATTTTCCGGTGGCTGTGGCTCTACAACCTGATTTATTATAAAACCATTCGTAAGCAGGGTATTTAGATATGTGGTCAGTGTCCTATGATATTTTGTAACCTTTTCTCCCAAAAACACAGCTATTCGTTTGCCTTCATAATAGTAGCTATCCACCGGGAAATGTAAAATTTCCCCTCTTTCGTTATAATACCAGTCTTGTGTTCCATAAGCAGTGAAAACAGGATGTTCAACCGTAAAAACCAAATTACCACCAGTTTTCAACATGCTGTATATCTTTTTTATTAAAGTCTCATAATCTGCTACATAATGAAACGCAAGAGAACTTAGTATTACATCAAAACTCTCCGCTGGGAAATCCACATCTTCTATGGCACAACATCTATATTGAATTTGTGTAAAATGCGTTTTCTCTTTTGCAACTTCAAGCATTTTATGAGAAATATCAATACCTACAACAGAAGATGCACCGTTTGCCATGGCATAGATGCAGTGCCAGCCGTAACCGCATCCTAAGTCGAGCACACGCTTACCTGTGAAATCCGGCAACACCTTTTTCAATGTTTCCCATTCTCCCGCGCCGGCAAGACCTTTCTGCGAACGGCTCATTTGACTATATTTCTCAAAAAATGTATTATCGTCATATTTATTTTCTTTCATATATAATCTCCTCTCATATCGAAGACCATTTACTCCAGATGCAATTTGCTTCACTTCACTATAAAGCTTCTCAGTCATTTTGCGCCATTCAAAAAGGGAAAGACGAGCACGTATCCCCTTAAGTTTAAGGGGATACGTGAATTACGCTAGTTTATACTATTACGTAAACTATGCACAGCTTATAGTTTGTATTTATTTGTTCATTAATCGGTCTAACCCAGTTTCCGATGTTAGCTTTTCAAGATTATCAAATATCTTTTCTTCGTCCCAGTTCCACCATTGAAGCTTTAAAAAAATTCAACCTTTTCATCACTAAATCGTTTCTTGATAAATTTAGCTGGATTCCCACCGTTAATTGTATAAGGTTCGATATTTTTTACCACAGTTGAGTTAGCAGCAATAATCACACCATCACCAACTTTAACACCCGGCATAATAGTAACATTTTGACCAATCCAAACATCATTGCCGATCACTGTATCCCCTTTAAAAGGAAGCTGTTCTATTGTAGGAGTCACCTTTTCCCACCCACAGCCAAAGATATTGAAGGGATAGGTTGTAATTCCATCCATTCTGTGATTTGCTCCATTCATGATAAACTTAGCCCCTTCTGCAATTGCACAGAACTTACCTATTATGAGTTTATCCCCCAAGAATTCGTAGTGGTACTCTATGTTATCATAAAATTTCTCAGGAGACTTTTTATTATCGCTATAATAGGTGTATTCCCCAATTTCAACATTGGGTCTTTTAGGTAGATTGCTTATATAGCAAACTGTCTTTATATTTTCATTCGGATAAAGTTTTTTCTTGTCTGGTCCCGCCATAGAATGCTTCCTCCTTTTTCAAATCTTATAAACGCAGATAAAATTAGCTTAACAGATTAAGTTTAATATCTATTATCTTTGATTTCATAAATCACATCAGCCACATTATCAAGCAGCCGTTAACTGTTCTTCTGGCACCAATCATAATCTTCTTTCTGTCATAGCGGTCAATCAATACGCCAATAGCTGGTCCAAAAACTGCATAAGGCAGAAACAAAAATGCAGGATAAAATCCCCAATGGGTGCTTTAGCCTGCATACCAACGTTAAAAGGACACAAGGAAAAAAGCATAACCTTAAATAGTTAACTCCTACCCGTATCTATATCCTAATTCGTAAAATAAGCACAACAAAAAAGCTCACATTGTGGATGTTTTTACCTCTTTTTTATTGCCGGCTTATCTTTTACGAATAGAATACATAGATATAATGTCCTCCTTTAATTCATTAAGTTTCAAATTGTTTTATAATAAATAGTATATTACAGTCAATTTCTAACCAAAGTTTGTAAATTAAAATCTTAATTATATCCAACCAAAAAAGCCTAAATACATTTTGAGTTTTCGATATAAAAAACGAATTTAATTTAGTATCTAAAATTTCCTGCTAAATCCGCCTCATGAATTTCCCAAAAATTTATGTTATGCCTCATATTCATTCTCGAATTTTTCAAGGAATGCAACCAGTGCCTCAACGCCCTCCTTGGGCATAGCATTATAGATAGATGCACGTAAGCCGCCGACGCTCCTATGCCCTTTCAGATTATCAAAACCAGCCGCTTTGGTTGCCGCAACGACTTTTGCATCAAGTTCTTTGTCTCCCGTCACAAAGGTGACATTCATCAAGGAGCGGTATTCCTTTCCCACCGTGCCGTAAAACATTTTGCTATTGTCGAGAAAATCATATAAAATCGCAGCCTTTTCTTCATTTCTTTTCTGCATAGCGGAAAGTCCGCCGCTTTTTTTAAGGTGTTTGAAAACTTTTCCACAAACATATATGCTCCAACAGTTCGGCGTATTGTACAAGGAACCGCTCTTTGCGTGTATGTCGTAGCGCATATATGTAGGCACTTTTTCGTCCAAATCTTTACGGATAAGATCCTCTCTGATGATCACAATTACTACGCCAGCCGGGCCAACATTCTTTTGTACACCGGCATAGATTAGGCCGTAGTCTGAGACATTGCAAGGTTTGGATAGAAACATTGACGACTGGTCAGCAACCAAAATCTTCCCCTTGGTGTTCGGAAGTTTTTGGAAGGTTGAGCCATGTATTGTTTCGTTTTCGCAGATGTAGACATAGTCGGCATTAGGATCGACAGGTAGATCCGAGCAATCGGGAATATAGGTGTAATTTTTATCCTTACTAGTTGCAAGCAAGTTGGCTTTTCCGTATTTCTTGGCTTCCAAATAGGCTTTATCTGACCATGCACCAGTTACGATATAGTCGGCAACACCGTTTTTCATAAGATTCATAGGGATCATTGCAAACTGTAACGTGGCACCACCCTGAATGAACAATACCTTATAATTATCAGGAATGTTCATAAGTTCACGCAAATCCGCTTCTGCCTCATCGATAATGGTTTGGAAAACCTGAGAGCGATGTGACATTTCCATAACACTCATACCGCTTCCTCTGTAGTTTAATACTTCATTGGCAACCTCTTCCAGCACCGGGGTGGGCATAATGGCTGGACCTGCAGAAAAATTATAAACTCTGTTGTAATCCATTTATAACACTCCAATCCTTTCTACTTTTTTTACTCTCCTATCAAATGTTGAAGTAGGTAACAAAATGTTTGGGAAATACTTTTCCAGCGGCGGTAGTTGCCACATGGGCAATCTAGGGTTACAAGCTAGGACTAGGGCTATGGCAATAACTGACATCCGACGGGGCCGGCGCAAGGCGTAATGTAGCCAGCGCAGCCGTCGTTTTTCCTGCACCGGTTTCCCCTGCAAACTTATCATTTGCCTGTATTTCAGTTTTTAATCGATTCTAATGCCGTCTTTGTTTCGTATCGGATCACGGGGTTTATAATTCTCGGTTAATTAGTGGCATTGAAGGCAAAAGTATAACTTTATATATTCTATAATGATTTTACTTTTACCTCTTTTTATATAATAAAGCCTTCGTCCGTAATGTGGTATGACGGTACAGTTTTAAGCTAACCCTTTGCCAAAAAATACAGTTGCCCCCCATTTTTACATAGCCGATGTTATATGGTCTATGATATCAAAAGATGCCTAAAACAGTATATCCTAGTTTAACCTTATTTGTTTTACATCTCATACTGCCTACGTCCTAACTTGGTTTTTCGGTATTACCACTCTATCTCTTCCGGGTAGTCAATTGCTAATCTTAAATCATGTACATTACAATTGCGCTTTTTCGCCTCTTCTTTGATATCTGCTTCTAACGCTTGATACTCCTCACCGCGCTCGGCAATCCGTTTTGCAAAAATAGGAATATTTTTGAGGCGTTTTTCCTTATCCATATTGTAAAACCTGTCATTTAAAACGTCGATATACTGGGTTATATATCCCCGAGTAGACACATAACTGCCGTTCATAACATTTTACAACCTGGCATAAGTAGCCTCTGACAGTGTCTGTTTTAAGCATTCTGCCACTGCAGCCAGGAACATCCGAACCTGTACCACTGTATGGTCCCGACTTACCTTTGCATGGGTGTACAAATTACTGGTGTATTTTGTTTTCGCCCGCTTCCCAGCATAAAGTTGTAGAAAATCATTCAAAGCAATCATGACGAAAAGCATCTCCGGCCACAACACATATATCTTTAAATACACGTTCTTATCAGGGGCCAACACAGACATACGCCTTTTTTTCTCTTCGTCTAATCCATTATCTACAAACTCATATTCTCTATCTCCCATAAGTGCGTGACGAATATCGTAGCACACGCCGAAGGCCCTTATCCTTGCCGAAAAACACTCAATTAATTCATCCTCATCTCCAACCACATCATGTAAAGCTTCGTAGAAGTTTTCAAAATCTATAAAATCTCCATATAAAGCTATTCCAGTATTACTTGGAGTGTTTTTCGCAAATATCATTTGTTCAGCTCCTTTTCTATTCTGAGTCAATAATTTTGAGATTGTAATAGAAACCTCATCCATGATTAGAGGTGTATGACCCATATTTTGCTTTGTTTTTTCACTGTCTCTTGTCTCCTCTGATACAACTACAACCCATTTTACGAATAATGTGACATATAAACCACCTAAGATAATGCTCATTTTGTTGGGTTGTATTTCTCGAAATAATTCTGATACATTTCATCTGAAGTAGCGATGATTGTGCCATCTTCAAAGCCTAACGCAAATTCATTCATTTCTTTATTGATTAAAAGAGCATGATTTATCCCCAATGACGGAAATGTTGCATTCTGGTAATATATAATACCCTGCCGATCCTCATGCTTCCTGAAAATTACATTCGCGTGCATACTTTCGCGCCCGGTTCTTTCGTAGCATTCAATATATAATTGTCCGATAAACCTCTGTTCGTCTGCAAACAGGTAATTACTTCTTTTGCCGTTCATATGAACCGCTGTTTCTTGAACTGCATTTCCGTCTATATATATGTGGGCGGTCATTGTCTGGTTAATATCTGTCGCAAACGGCATTATTGATATAATCCAAACCCCTATGAGGATAATAATTAAAGTTACTATGAAAGTTTTTATAGTTCTTTCCATCTAATCCCACCTTCGCAAATATAAATAATCTTTATTTTACATTTTTATACTATCGTGCAAGAATATATAAATGTTGTGTTTTTAGCTACAAATAAAGATATGTAATTGATATTATGGATATAGTGGGTTACCGCTTTCATCTAAGAAATAATATTCCATGTTACCGGCATCTCCGTAGAAATATACAAATGGAATATCCTCTACTTTTACTATGAATTCATTTTCGCTTTGCAAAAACTTAATACTGCTACAATCTGCATTGTTTACAACAAAAAAATATGCGTTTTTGTACGGTGCACTGCGTAAGTCCATACCACGATCTATCATATCGTAGGTTCGCAAGAATTTATATTCACTATTTTTTCATCGAATTCGGCATAGCCATATTCATGCGCTTGATACCCATTCCCAGTCATATAAAAAACCAGCAGTTTACCTTCTAAATGAATTTTATCAATTATTTGTACTTCAATATCTGTATCTAATTCTTTAATAATAACATCGAAAATTTCTTTTTCCGTACTAACAGTATCTGCATTGCAACCAACAGTCGATATGGAAAGTATAATCATGAGAATCGTACAAAATAGTTTCTTTATCATGATTGTTGTTACCTACAAAAAATTACTATTTATCTGCGTGTTATATAAATAATCTTAAATGCGCAATATCCTACTGATGTACATTGTATAAATATTGTTCACTTCATCGATCATATTGTTTATCTATTGCGTTGGCGAGAATCTCATAAACCAAGTTCCAAAATCAATTTTAACTACCTCGGGACCTCTCTCAACAGTTAAATTTACATATTTTATAACCTTATAACCCAATCCATAATATTCTGTTGAGCCACCATCTTTATACCTTATTACTGGAGTTGCAAAGATAGGTGTTTTATTTACTTTGGCTAAAGAAAAATCAGTAATGGAGAATACGAACCAAATAATCAATATTATGCTACTAATAACTTTTCTTTTTTTCATTCAGTAATCTCCTCATAATAATTTTCAAACAAACTATGAAAAGTTATATTCCTCACTATTACGGTCTTTTGTATTGATACCCTCAAGGATAAAATTTGAGGTTTCTCCCTTTTGAAAACTTGGAACAGAATAGCAGCTGTGTAGTGGCAGCCCGTGCAGACCACAGGATACGGTTTCCCCTTCTCCTTTGGATGACATAAAAATTGAAGTAGGCCCGTCTGCTCCGCCAATGATACCAATGGATGAGGCAGAGGTAGGGCTGAATTTATCATCTGATATCTCCGGTGTCTCTGTATATTGGATACTGCTTCCAAACTGCAGGGTGTCCCCTTGTGGCAAAGCAGGCGCTATTTCATACATTGACTGCATAATGTAAAGATTGTGGTTTTGGTCAATGGGAAGTTCCATGGATTCTGGACTTTGAAAATACAGTGTGTGTTTCATTCCTGTTACGGGATGATTAAAACAAATCTCCTTCTGTTTTTCATCAACTGACATTTCAAAATGTATGTCTAGAGGGAAAAACCGTTTCATAGGATATGTAGACAGCTTTACTCTGTTCACTCTGTCCAGACGTAAAAAACGCAGCAGTTTTTGAATAATTTGGAGTCTGCCGGAGGATATGGCACACAATAGCGTTCACATGCAAAACAGACCACATCCTTTAGGATAGATGAATATGCCTTTCGCACAAGTTTCAGCTCATCATCCTGTTGTACCCATGGTATGCTCATGGAACTGCTGGACGAATATCCGTCTCCTACTTGTTTTTCGTTTATCCATATGCTGCTTATTGGTACAGCCTGATAAGGATGCTCCTGCTCTACACAGTGCTGCTGTAATGGTGACAATGTTTCCTCGATAGCCTCATATTTTTCGAAAAACTCTCGGAGTTTTGTTTCATCTAAAATGGCAATAACATCAAAAACAATACCTTTTGAAAAACGATATATAACAGGAATATAGCGTTTTGCCCCTGCATATTCAAACTGCCAGTTTGTCCTTTGGGGCCATCCCCAAAGCCCTTTACCCTTGCTCCATAAACTTGAATTATAATAAACTTTCATTGATTAACCTCCGGCTTTATCCCAAAAATATAATTGGCTTCACTTTGCACTTTTCATGATCACTGAATAATTTGTACCCGTCCCGATATTTCACACCGATATTTCACAAAATATTCATGTCTGAATAATATCATGGGTGCCTTCGCTTTGCAATGTGTCGTAATATGAGCCCATAAAAACAAAAACACCTCTGCTATCCTTAACACAAATGATAATCAGAGGTGTTTATCAATCTATTATGTAATTATTGAATAACCCTGCTATAACCCACCAACCGTGGGCCCCAATATGTATCACTTGTTTTTGTAATAACAATGCCTTCAGTAGAGCTACTATGTATAAACTCATCATTACCCATATATATTCCCACATGATGTATGTTACCATTATAAGAGAAAGCTACCAAATCCCCTGGTTTAGCTTCACTAGTACTGACGGCTTTGCCAAAATTGTATTGGTCTTTTGCTACTCGTGGTAAATTGATGTTATACTGCTTGTACACATAACTGGTAAAACCTGAACAATCAAATCCCTCTTGCGATGAACCAGCACTCTTATAAGGAGTGCCAATAAAAGTTTCAGCAAAGTTTAAAATTTCACTGGCAACATCATTGTCTTCCACTACTATCTTTTCATCAGCTGCATTGCCATCATCTGTATTATCGTCGTCCACATCATCTTTGCTGACTATCAACCTTTGAGCAGGATGTATCAGATCACTATTTAAATTGTTTAATTCGAATATCTCGTCCACACTTAAACCATAAATTCGAGATATTCCCCACAAGGTCTCTTTTGGCTCAACAACATGGTAGGTAGCTGCATATGAAATACCGGGTAATATGCAAAATAAAATTGCCATTGCTATTAATGACAGAAATATTTTGGTTCTATAAAACATAGTACCTCACTTTCCACAACTAAGAGTCAAATCGTTGTGCATTTTTAATTGAAGTATACAAGCTGTCAACTAACTAGTCAACATTGTTCAGCCTTAACCTCATTAACTAAATACAAAAAAAGTTAAATTATCGCACTTTTCCTTGCAAAACTTTATACTTCT
>DUNY01000067.1 GCA_012839145.1 Thermoanaerobacterales bacterium | reverse complement strand
TCCAATGGCAAGCCCCAGTGCTGGATCATTATAACCTGCCATAAAGGTTGCGATACCCTCGGGAAAATTATGTAGTACCATGGCCAGCATCGACACAAACCCTACCCGATAGAGATTTTGATGAGGTTTATCGTTTTTATCAGGATCATATTCTTCATGAGGCACAAAGTAATCTATCGTCATGGCAAAAAGTATGCCCACTACCAAAAACAATACAGTAATTACAATACCCCGACTTTCCCCCATGTAGGCGGTGATGAAGCTCTGTGCTTCGGGGAGCAAGTCGGAAAAAGATACGGATATCATAACTCCCGCTGCAAATCCTAATGAAGAGGAAACAACCCTCTCACTCTTGGATTCGGTTAAAAAAATTGCAACAACTCCTAAAAGTGTTGACATTCCGGCAAGCAGTGAAATTATTAATGCGGTCAAAGCTCGCTGATCCATAGTAACCCACCTCCGTTAATTTGCTCATGTAAGTACATCAACAAAGCTTGTAATAAATCAGTGATTGCACCTGTTTTTATTTCTGTCTCAGGCCTGTTTTCTTCTCTTAAATCCTATCCCGAACTACTGACCAATTTAAAAAACTCTTTGGGCATATTCTACCAAAATATTTTTTACAATACAATAAGTAATATTAAATATGTTAGGGGAGAACATAAAACACCTCCCGGCTTTGCTTGCCGAGAGGTGTTTGTAATAGTAATTACAATTAGTTGATATGTTAAGTGCCTAGCACCATTGACCTCTTAACAGTTTTCTTATCCAGTACTTACGGTTCTTCGGCAGTTTCTGGTTCCACTGGTTCTTCCAACTCTTCCATTTGTTCCATCTTCTCCATTAACTGCTGCATATATTCTTCCTGGCTGATGGCATTGCTTAGATCAGGAAGCTCAAGTTCAGCTCCATAATCATATAATTGATAGTCGCCTTTCATCTTTAATTCAAGGCTAAGAGGCCCTTCCGGAATTGCCGATTCTTCAGTTTCATCTATTTCTGCCATTGCTGCAATTGCATTAAGTAGTTGTTTCAGATCTATTCGCATGTTTAAATCAAAATTCATGTAATCAGATAGTAAGGTTTCTTTATCAATAAAGGTATCTATATAGTATTCAGCCTCTATGTTATTAAGAACAATTTCAAATATCTTCTCA
The DNA here is from genome assembly GCA_012839145.1 of Thermoanaerobacterales bacterium. Lineage (GTDB taxonomy): Bacteria > Bacillota > Thermosediminibacteria > Thermosediminibacterales > Tepidanaerobacteraceae > DUNY01. The sequence continues at coordinate 3,781 of DUNY01000067.1, read as the reverse complement.
AACTGGGCATTAAAATCTTCAGTTTCTTGTGGTTCTACACCTGGTTGTGCACCGGTAGCTTTTATAAAAGCAGCTAGATTAAAATTGCCTAAAGTTTCTTCTATTAAGCTCTTAAAGCTATCAGCATCAATATAATTTTTGATGGTGTGATATTCCTTACCGTCTTTTTCTACATCTTCACCGAATACATTAATAACACCGGCTTTATGCATCATTTCCATAGATTGTTGAGGGGTAATTTGCGTTAAGTTATTAAGGTTAGTCATTTCCTTTATCCCAGTTAGATCCTGAACTATCCACTGGTCAAACATAGGGTTTTTCTGGTAAATAGCATTGTCAAACCAAACCATCTCAGTAACTATCTCTTCACCAAGACCTGATTTTGCCAATTCCTCCGGACTAAGCCCCAACTCCTCAAAAGGCATCTTCATGGTCTGCTTCATATACATGGCCATTGGCTCATATTGGAATACTCCTTCAATAAGCACTTCCATTTTTGGCATATTCGGTATCCCAATCAAATCTTGAACTTCCTTAGCTTCAAACTCAATAAGATAGCTACCTTTCATCTTGTAGGTGTTAACTTCTTTAAGGAGTTCTGAGTATTTTATAACTAACTCGTCTGCCGTAAATTCTCCGGCTTTTTCCCTCCAAGATACAATTACCTGCTTACTATCGTTATCCCAAGATACTACTCCGCCTTGACTTTCAAACAGTTCACGAATTGGTACGATTGGATCGTCTCCTACTTCTAAACCTGGGATTTTATTAAGAGCTGCAGCGGGTATGTAAGTGACACCATTCTCCAAAGTAATGTCTGCCTTATATTCCTGGCCGTTAAAAATTAATTTAACCTGTTCTCCGGCAAAAGCCGTAGGTGCTGCCAAAAGCATGATCAGTAAAGCAATCAAAAACTTTATGCTTATCTTCCTAGATAACATTAATTTCCCCTCCACATAATTTTTAATTAAGCATACCTAATTTATATTCTACGATATAGTGATTAAATCCTTTTTATTTTAATGTTATTTTTTGTAAAAATATCCGTTCAGACTAAACTCTTAAAATATTATTCAGTTCCGCAGCAGAAGCTTCTTTTTAAAACTAAAAAAAGCCTTTAAGTTCTGGCATCATTTATCCTTACTTTCTGCGAAGGATTCAGAAAACGGCATGAGCCCTCTCCTGATCTGCAGTATAATTGAATATTGTCTCAACTACATAAAAGCCTTTCTTTTTGCAAGGCCTGCGGAAATATTGTATCGATTTCTTACCTGACTTTCCCCTGCAAATGCCCTCATTAAATTTTCATAGGTCTTACTTCCTCTTGCTACCATATGCATCCTCTATTACCAATTTATATATTCGCTATTCCTTTTATTTCTAATATGGCAGTAAATCTATTAAAATATAATTTCAAAAAGATGACAAACGAAGTGCCCCCTTATATCCTACTTAATTGTTTTTATGTAATCAGTAAAGGTAGCTGTTGGCAACATTCTTTTTTTTCTAATCATGTTTGTCCATATCTGATTTCCAATTATTTCATCAATATACCCTTTATTTAATGCAGCTACCAATATATCTCCAGTAGCCACATGCTCTAAACCATATTTTTCAACATACTTAGATATGTCCCTTAGATTATTAGATGCTATAATTCCATTATAGGTTTTAGCTAAAGTTATAGCAGCCGCTTCACCTTTACCTATTAATTTTTCTCCTTTAGGTGGCGAAATTGCTAGATTATAGTAAAGATTAAATTCTTCTGTACCTACCAATATTTCTTTTGTAGAAATCTCACCATTTAAAAAAAGCTCATTTACTTTACGTCTTATATGAGGGATACTAGGGTTAGATAATTCCTCAAATACCTGCTTAGGCAATACGATTCTTCCTGGATAAAGTTTTAATAGAATATTCTCTTCCTTCACCCACAAGAAGGACGAGATGCAGTCGGTATCAAAAAATAGTTTATCAGTCATATTTTTCTTCCTCTTCTGTGACAAACCCGTAAACAATATCGGCTCTAAATCCGTTTAATAGTAATTCTTCATATTTACCAGTTGAAACGAGTTCTTTAGTTTTTACTTCCTCAGCTAATCTAACATATTTCCCAAAAGTAGCATATTGCTTATCTTCTGGTGTGGGTATATATAATTTATCATCATAGCCAAGTTTTCTTGCTGAAACTATTATACCTGTTTTCATAGTATCGGCTTTCTCAGGGCTTAAATAGCCATCATTTTTTAATCTCCAAAGTATAGCCTGCCTACTCATGCCAAAATGCTGCTCTATTTTCACAACATCTTCTATCTCAAGCTCTTGTTTTCCTTTTTGAAGTTTATTACTTATAAAATAGGATAGTGCCTCGTAAGGTGCTAGAAAATACGATGCAAACACATCAGCTTCTTTTTCCTCAGGAGATTTATTCATTTCTAAGTCTATAAAGCAAACAACACTTTCAAAATCTTCGTGAAAATACAGATGATAGAGCTCATGAGCTATCGTAAATCGCTGTCTGCCATAAGTAGACGTGGAATTAACTCCAATAATTTTATTCTTTCCATCTCTAATACAAATTCCACTCACTCGACTGCTCATAGGATAAAACACTATAGTTAAATTATCATTGTTATGAATGAGAGAGAATATATCTATTGGAGAGTTAGTATCCTCACCAAATTCTTTTCTTAAAATTATAGCTTCACTGTTTAATTCAATTTTCTCTTTCAAATTCTATTCCCCCTCGCAAGTAAGCCTTCCATAAAGCGTAAATTGAGTGCTATTTTATTAATAGCAGCTATTGTGTTTAAATCTTCAGCTGTGACACTTTTTGCTCTAAGAGCTATTGGCATCTCCACAAATTCACAAGACTCATTCACGAAATAATCCACAGTACATCCAAATAATTCAGCTGCTTTTTCAAGTATATCAGCACTAAACTGTCTTTCACCTTTTTCACATTTTGAAATATAACTCTGATCCACATCTAAATATTCAGCTACCATGCTTTGCGTAAAACCACTTCTATCTCGTAACTCGCTAAATCTTTTACCTGCCAATTCAAAATTTAACATAGATACGCCTCCCTTTAGTTATATTATATGTTAGTATTGTCATATTTGCAACTAAATATTCCCCTTGAAATATGACATATTGAAATTATTATTTAAGGAGACGTTATCTTTTTGTTTTTCTAGGTATAGAAAAACCCCAAAGGTTTAACCTGCAATCATTTTACCGGAATGTGCTATCTATCACAATAAATAAGCGCCAGGCACCACTATCTACCTGGCGAAAATTTGCATACACAACGCCCCCCTTAGCATTAAGGGAAATGCGGGGAAGTAAGAATAATCGAGACCGGAAAAGAAAAGAGAGGGGATTTCTCCCCCTCCTTAGTTTCAACTCATTAACTTCGAAAAATGTTAATAGATTAAGTGCTTGGCATCTGTTGCTTATGGGTGAAATGATAACCAAAGATGACAAACGAAGCGTCCCCTTGTCATATTAAGAAAACGTAACACAAAGCTGTCCCAACCTTTAGCAAATCTAATTGAAGAAAAATACGGATACAATGCGCATTGGATTCTTACCGGAAAAGGCTCTAAGCTCAGGCAAGTCGGCAAAAATCCTGATCTTTCCCATATCCACACTATATTCCAAATTGCAAAGTTTCCCTTATATTTTATTATCAAATCGGAGCACGCTGAGTTCCTTTCCTTTTTCGTTATATTGCCCTCAATATAATCATACGTTGAAAAGAGTTCATCTATAATAC
>DUNY01000325.1 GCA_012839145.1 Thermoanaerobacterales bacterium | reverse complement strand
CCTGGCACATTTATAACTTGAATTCCCTTTAGCACTTTGTGTACAGGCAAGGAATCAGATGGATTGGGGTGCGCGGCATATGGTCCTCCGAAGGCGGCACATGTTCCAATGGCTATAACATGTTTTGCCCGCTGACCCAAAAATTTCACGACATCTAAATCTGTAAGAGGAGTACCGTCCTCATAAAATCCAACAATGCCGTAAAAACCCTTTTCCTTGGTTGGAACGGTACCTTCTGCCACCAGTATGTATTTACCATCCTCCCGGTCAGCTACATCGTAGAGATGTCTTAAAGCCAGCTCACCTTCGGCCGCCATTATGGTATTTTGATATTCCAATTTTATAGTGTCTTTTATAAGCTGCTCCACATCAGGGTTTAAGGTATTGGCAAAGGAGAGAAAGTCCCCGGTGCAGGTCATCATCTCAAGCCATATGACCGTTACCTTTTCCCCTCTTTCATCCATAGCTTCGGCAACCTTGGGCAGCAATACCCCTGATAAGGTTAGAGCCGCTGACGAAAGACAAAGTTTTAAAAATTCCCGTCGCGTTATCATGGTGACTCCTTCCTAAAACCAGCCGATGCATTATCACAGGTCCTTATGTAACGTGTTGTCTCTAGAGATGCCGATGTACCACCGTAATGTTTGTTATTAGTAATCCTGCATATCACCATTATGATGAATAATTTGGAACCATCTCCAATTCGACACAACGCCCCTGGAACGATGATTTTTTTAGGCCTTCTACACAGCATCTTCAAATGAAGCTGTTTATAGAATTCTCCTTCTAGATAGGATTTATTCGAATAAATATAGAGACACCCACCGTAACGGATTTACCGTCAGCTGAATATAATAAATGTATCTTTAAATTCTCGGGTGGTGATTCCTTGAAGATACCTCTAGTACCTTTTGGCAGTCGACCTCTAAAGAAACAAAAACCACTTATTAAAGGCAGTGATGTGCGTCGTGTTCAGCAAGCTTTAAAACATTTGGGTTTTTTAAATGGTAAAATAGATGGTGTGTACGGTTATGAAACCCTTCAATCAGTCAGAAAATTCCAAAAGGCGTTTAATATAAAGCAAAGGGGTATAGTGGACCAGGAGGAATTTGAAATATTAAAAGAGCTTATGCAGGGCGGTATCAATAAATGGCATACAATCCGGCGGGATTATGCCTATTCAGGTTATTCACCGGTTCCGATCTTGACACAGCTTACAGTAAGCATGACTTGGCGCATATCCGATATAATCGGATTAAACTGCTGGACAGACAGATTAATAATAACAACTGGAAGAGGAGTAATTGCAATAGAATTAAAATCCGGCGCTCATCTTTGGAAAAGTAAGGAGCTGTTTCCTGAAGGGCCGTCAACTATATCTGAGGCCTGGGTTATGGTTCCCGCACACACCCTGGAAATATTAGATTTATATTCGGGAAAAAGCCAAAAAAGCATAAATGAGGATATTTTCACTTCACAGGTGGCGGCCCGTGGCAACAGAGTATATGCCCCTTCACGAGGGAATCTTTACACCTTTGATCGAAAAGGCAATGTGTTGTGGAAATGCAGGACTTCAGGAGCATACTCTACTTCTCCAACTTTGGGGTATGATTTGATATATTTTGCGTCCTATGATCGACATATCTATTGTTTTGATGAAAAAGGTGTGCTTAGCTGGAAAACAAAGACTCCCGATATCATCCAACTTCCCTTGACCCTTTGGGACGGCAAGATATTTGCCGTTTCTCAAGATGCATGGATTTCTGCTTTAAATCCATTGGTGGGAAGTACTATTTGGCGAAAGAAAATTTCCGATGAGGAATTTATGATGCCGGCGTTCCATCGGGATTTTATGCTTCTGGTAAATCTAAAAGGTGAGGTTACTGCCTTGAGCTTTCAGAGAGCAGAGGTTAAATGGATCATTGACTTGCCTGCTGTTCCGACCACTTCCCCCATAGTATGCAAGGATGCTTTTTTTATCGGGACTGAGGAAGGGCTAGTGGCATACAATATACAGACTTTGGAACACAAAAAGTATCTTGAAGGTGAAAAAATAACAGCTATTGTGCCGGCAGCTTTGAGCCTCTTTGTGTCAACAGAACAAAAACTGGTAAAATTATCTCCTTAATAATATATAATAACCAAGCAAACAAAACGGTCCCCCAGAGCATTTCATTAGTAATGATTTTTCGATTTTTCCACCTCTAATGTGGTATAAGTTCCGAAATATTAAGTTTTAAAGGAAGATAATATTGTGGACAAATTTCAGGTATGGTATTATTTTGATAAGGTTATTACATAAATAGGTGTTTTTATATATAGGACGGAGTGATAGATATAGATATGATAAATAAACCCATTGGTGTTTTTGATTCAGGTATCGGAGGCCTGACCGTGGCCGGAGAAATCATGGAATTGTTACCTGGAGAAAACATAGTATATTTCGGGGATACCGCAAGGGTGCCTTATGGTCCTAAATCCCCGGAAGTTGTTACACAATTTGCCTATGAAGGCCTCAGATTTTTGCTTAGTCAGGATGTAAAGATAATTGTCATAGCCTGCAATACCGTCAGTGCCACATGTCTAGATAGGCTTTGCGTATCATCACCGGTACCCGTTATCGGAGTGATAGAGCCTGGAGCCAGGGCAGCGATGAGTGCCACTGAAAATCAAGTAGTTGGAGTAATAGGTACCGAGCGCACTATAAAGAGCCGTGCTTATGAAAAGGCTATCCATGCTCTGAATGAGCAAATAAATATACATTCAAAAGCCTGTCCTCTATTTGTGCCATTAGTGGAAGAAGGATGGCTTGAAAATGAAGCAACCTTTTACACTGCTAAAACCTACCTAGATCCCCTGAAAAAACAGGGGATCGATACACTTGTATTGGCATGCACCCACTATCCCCTTTTAAAGCCTATTCTGGGACAGGTTATGGGCAAAGATGTTCGTTTGGTGGACTCTGCCCGAGAGACAGCTAAAGAAGTGCAGCGGATTTTATTTGACAAAAACCTGAAGCGGCAAGATGATTCCCCTGCCCGGTACCGGTATTTTGTCAGCGATAACTCGGAAAAATTTATTCAAGTGGGAGAAGGGTTTCTAAAAAAGCCTATCGATCCAATAAGTGTCATTGATCCTCAAAAGTAGATGTCTAGCAAGCCCCTGAAAATGCATGGTCACCGTATTTGTGCAATATTCATATGTGAGAATAAATAACTTAATATCTTAGGTGCCTGGCACCAGAACGGAGGACGCTTATGGGGAAAAAGAAAATAGCTTTTATCGCCACCGGCGGTACTATTGCTTCTATTTCGGGACATGAGGGCATGCGCCCCGCCTTTACGGAAAAAGAGATGATTGAACTGGTGCCAGAGCTTTCCCATATAGCTGAAATTGAAGGAAAACTTATTATGAACATTGACAGTTCCAACATGCAGCCAGAGGACTGGCCGTTAATTGCCCAAAAAACTGCTCAGGTTTTGGAGAATTGTGACGGTGCAGTAATCTCCCATGGCACCGATACTCTGG
>DUNY01000010.1 GCA_012839145.1 Thermoanaerobacterales bacterium | reverse complement strand
TTCACCCGCTACTAAGCGTGCCAATAGAGTGTGATCACCTTCCCAGGATGAAATCGCATAATGTCTTGTTTTTGCCTGAGCCTTATGGCGTATGATGAAAAATCCTGTTGAAACTATAACCAAAATAATAACTGTTACAATAATTGTTTTCTTGTTTTTAAACATGAAATCACCCTTTTTTTATATTACTATCCTTAGTTTGCTTATTTTTCAAAAGCTTATTCCGGTACCTTTTTGCATCCTCTGTTCATATAATAATTTAGAGAAAACTTTTGGGGGGGGGAAATTAAATGATGTCTATAAATTTGAGCCAAAACACCAGTGCTGATAGTCCTGGCAGCAATCCTAAACCCCAGCCGAATCCATACACTCTTTTTCTAATACTTATTCTGCTAATAAATTCCTTTGGCGGAGTAAACCGCATAATAAAAAACATAAAAAACCTTTTAACAAAACAAGAGGAGGTATGAAGGTGAAGACCTTTTCAGTATCGGACAATGATCTACAGCTTTTAAAAGCCATACGGCCTTTCATGAGTGGAAAAAGTCAAGAGTTGTTAGATTTAATGCTAACCACTGTAAATGTGTTTCGACCGGTACAATCAGATCAAAAGATAAATTTCGATGCCTTAAATACCCTTTTAACTATGGTACATGAGTCAATCCAGGCTAAAAAAAATAATCATGTAATAAATGTGGATGAATACGAACAGGTTTCGGATACACAGTCTGATGAAATAGATGAATATGAACAGGTTTCCGATAAGCAGTCCCTGGATGTGGAGAACCTATTAAATCTACTGGCTGAAAATAAAAATAAAAAATAATCCAGCGCTTCCGGGAGGCTTTTAATATGGGGCTTTTGCTCTTTATTGTTTTAATGAAATGCTATATTCATTTTTAAGCACAGAACAACATATATTTATATAACATACTTGAATTTGATTCCGGTGAAGATGTAATTGCTATGGAAACCCTGCTTCGTAGTCATCCTGAAGGCTTGCCTGAAGTATCTAAAGGCTAAGATTCTTCAACTTCGCTCATAATGACCAGTTCTGTTCAGAACAATCGTATTCATAGCAATGACTAAATGCTTTCATTTATCGTGATGTGGACGCCCCATGGAAATTTTGAGGTGAAGATGAGGCGAGCATCTCCTTTTTAGTTATACCGTTGTCTTCACCGGAGTAACTTTCCATATCGGAATTTGCCGAAATTAACATTTATAGGAGGGGTCGGTTTGGCAGATAATGAAGACCTCGGTTTTAAAACTGATTTGCTTGAAACGGTTCTAGAAGTAATCCATGGCCAACGTGGTCAAAATGTCAACGAATTGGTAAGTCTGCTGGCTCTCAGTAATTTGCTTGGAATTATCAGTTTCTTGAATACACAGGACTTGAAATTTGACGCAAAAAGCTCTTCATCAAAGGCGGGTATGTCTGAGCTAAAAGAAATGGCCGCTTCTTTACTTGGTTCCATGGGTGGATCCGGTGATAAAAAAATCAATCCTGCTACTCTCCTTAATTTGATGAAAACCCTTTCAGCTGCAGAAAGTGCGGGAGTCGATTCTAAAAACTCCAGTAAATCTGATGAAAAGAAAAAAGACTAAGCCGCGCCACTATAGGCGCGGCCTTTCTTTTATTTAGTCATCTGCAAAGAACAGAAGAATCAATATCAAAAACAGTGCAAAGGCCCATCTACCTCCAAAACCGGGTCCTCCAACTGCTCCTCCACCCATTCTAATACCTCCTCTCTTGTATAATTTTTTTAGTCATCAGCAAAGAACAGGAGAATCAGTATTAGAAATAGGGCAAAAGCCCAACGGCCACCCAAAAAGAAACCACCGCCTTGGGTATCTGCCATCTGAACTCCCTCCTTTTTTTAGTTTAATGTAATATATACATTTAAATATCAAGGGGTTCCTTGGAAAGCAAGGGAACTGAATCGTTGATTTTACCTTGCTTTCACTGGAATATATGCTTTTTCGAGAAGAGCCGTGCTTTTAGCACGGCAGATATTTTAGTCATCGGCAAAGAATAGAAGAATCAATATAAGGAACAGGGCAAAAGCCCACCTTCCTCCAAGGAATCCTGCTCCTCCTAAAGAATCTGCCATAACAACTCCCTCCTTTTTTGTGGCCTGATATAATTATATGCAATGATAAACTTTGGGGTTACAAGGGATTTTTAAGCTCCCAAATTTCTCTTCATTGCCCTGCTATAATATATGTAACATAATCTTATCAGGTTACAACAAAGTAGCCGTTTACAACAAAAATGGGGCCAAAAAGGACCCGTAGATGTCGTATGAATCGCATAATGTTAAAAAAAAGCTGGACGAATAACGCCCAGCTTTATATCAACCTTGCCTTAGCATAAGTTCTGTAGATCTTATTGATTTGTACTTTTACTTTTTCACCTAAGAGATCTGCTCCTTCCTCCACATCAATCACATAACCGTCCACCCTGGCAATACCGTCATTGGGATTAGTGATATGGGTCTCCTCAATGGTTACATCTATTATCTGACCTTCCCTGACTGGCATGGCGAAATTCTCCAGTTTGACTCTACTTCCCACAGCTTTTACGCGTATTTCTTCCGGATGTAAATCATCTTTGCCCTTTATAAATATATATTTCCCATGTCGTTGTTCCAGTTGGGCGAGCCTACTTCCTCCGGCTCCTATAGCCACAGCAGCCACAGAAGGATGAACTTCTAAAAGAATTGCCTCACCTCTTCGAGTTCTAAATATCCGAGATATTTCACGTTCAACTTTTTTTGCCATTGTCTCCTCGGATAAGATTCTACCCCTTCCTTCACAATAAGGGCACACTTTTTCCAGAACTTCATCTAAACTCTGGCGTACTTTTTTCCGTGTCATCTCCACAAGGCCTAAATTAGTAATCCCCAGGACATTAGCTTTTGTCCTATCCTTTTTTAACTCTGTTTCCAGAGTATCTATAACCATTTTTTGATGGTCTTGTGAGTTCATATCTATAAAGTCAATAATTATTATTCCGCCTATATCTCGCAACCTGAGCTGTTTTGCAATCTCACGGGCTGCTTCTAGATTAGTTTTGACTACTGTATCTTCTAAGTCTATACTTCCTACAAATTTACCCGTATTTACATCGATGGCAGTCAAAGCTTCCGTATGGTCTATTACTATATAACCACCGGATTTTAACCATACTTTCCTTTCCAAAGCTCTTTCAGTCTCCGATTCGATGTTAAAATACTCAAAAATATCTTCCTGACCCATATAAAGGCTTATACGGTCTTTTAAGGTCGGAGATATTAATGATGCCTGTTCTAACACTTTTTCATATCCGTATGATGTATTCACATAAAACTTATTCACTTCCGGAGTGAATATATCCCTAACTATACGTGCAAGAAGATCCATGTCTTTATATATCAATCGGGGAGCTTTTCCTCCCTTTTGTTTCATTCGTATATTATCCCAAAGGCGTTTTAAATAACCCATATCACTCTTAAGGTCTTTGATACCCTTTCCTTCCGCTACAGTTCTTACAATAACCCCCATGTTGTCAGGCCGTATCTCCTCAGCTAAGGATTTTAATCGTTGACGTTCTTCTTCCTTTCCAATTCTCCTGGATATACCAATATAATCAACTGTAGGCATTAACACCAGGTATCTACCGGGCAGCGTGATATTCGTAGAAACCCTAGCTCCCTTAGTGCCTATGGGTTCTTTTACCACCTGTACCAAAACATCTTGACCTACTCGCAAAATATCCTTTATTGATGTTTTCCTTAAACTGTCAATAGCATCTGCATCTTCAGAGCCAAGATAATATGTGTTTAAATCTCCTACATATAAAAAGGCATTCTTTCCCAACCCTATGTCTACAAATGCCGCTTGCATACCGGGCAGCACATTGGCAACTTTGCCCTTGTATATATTACCGGTCACTCTTTCTTCATAAGTCTTTTCCACATAATATTCCACCAGTTGCCGGTCCTCCAGAACCCCAATTCGTATTTGGTCCCGATCAACATCTGCCAAAATCTCCTTTCACATGAAATCTTCAGCTCCTCAAATCTCCCACAAAATTAAAGCGGACTAACCAAGGATCTGGGGGGCTCAAATATTCCGCTAAATTAAAGGGGAAGAATTTTGTTGTTCTCGTCTGTGTAAAAAAGTTCCTCCCTGTGAATGTTGAGCACTTCAAACTTCTTTTTTAGGAGTTTTTCTAATTCTAAAACAATCAACTTCGGTGATACACTGCCCTGTTGTCCAATTGAAGTTGCTATTTTGACATTTACAATATTTCCATCATTACTCAATAAATCAATTCCATAAATTAAAGGAGCAATGTTCACAAATTTAGTGCCCGACTTTGTAACTTTTTCTACAATAATCTCTTCTTGATGTAAAATGATATTTATACTTTTTTTAAGTTCCTGTAGATTCACCGTATTTAAAGCAGCTTTCAGCACATACACGGCACAGTTAAGCACAGAAAGCGGCAGTTTTTCATCAACTATACCGACTTTTATTATTTGAAGACCTTTAGGCAAAACTCGGTTCAATCGGTTAGCTACATCATCAATCGATATATCTTCGTAAAACTCCACATCCATATATTCACTGCTGCTGGTAATGCCCACGGACAAGGCCGGGGTAAAAGATATTTTAGGCCGGGGATTATACCCTTTAGTAAATGCAATGGGTAAATCAGCACGCCTAAAAGCCCGTTCAAACGTTCTCATCATATCTAAATGGGATATAAACTTTACGAGATTGTCTTTTTTAAATTTCATTCTAAGTTTCACAAAAACCACCGTCTTTCAGCCTATTTATCCCACAGGCATGACATCTTATTCTACAGTCGGGTGTAACTTGGGCTTTTTCTGACCTTTTAAGTTCCCTGAGTAAAAACTTCTTATCAATACCCGGGTCAATAATATCCCATGGGAAGACTTCATCGGAAGACCTCTTGCGATAAGCGTAAAATTCCGGGGGTACATCTGCTTCATTGAAAGCCGCCATCCATTTATCAAAAGAAAAAATATCATTCCATCCATCGAATTTGCAACCTTTATCATGAGCTATTTTTAAAACCCTGCTCAATCTTCGGTCACCCCTTGAAAAAACAGCTTCTAAAAAGCTCAGCTTACCATCATGCCAGCTGTAAGATATATTTTTACTTTTCCTGAGCAGCTTTCTTAAATACCTTTGACGCTCATCAATTTTTGAAAGTGTAATCTGTTTTTCCCATTGAAAAGGCGTAAATGGTTTGGGTACGAAGGTAGAAGTGCTAACATTGACTTTAAGGCCCTTTGTGTGGCCATGAATCTTTCGATATACATCTACAACAGCATAAGCAAGATCAGATATTCCTTTCAAGTCTTCATAAGTTTCCGTAGGAAGGCCGATCATGAAGTAAAGTTTAACTGTATTCCATCCTGAAGAAAAGGCATCTTTAACTGAAGTCAGAAGGTCTGTCTCCGTCACGCCTTTATTAATCACATTTCTGAGCCTTTGTGTTCCTGCTTCCGGTGCAAATGTAAGGCCTGATTTTTTGATTTCTTGAACTTTCTTTGCAAGCTCAAGGGAAAAAGCATCAATTCTAAGAGACGGTAATGACAATCCTACCTGACATTTACGAAAATCATCGGTCAGTATTTCAGTAAGTTGTTTTAATTCTGAATAATCACTGGTGCTTAGAGATGCCAAAGATATTTCTCCATAGCCCGTTGATGCAATGATGTCTTTAGCCAGTTTTTCCAAACGATGTACCGACTTTTCCCTTACCGGACGATAGATCATTCCTGCCTGACAAAAACGGCAGCCTCGTGTACAGCCACGAAAAATTTCAAGGACAGCTCGGTCATGAACTATATTCATATAAGGAACTATAAAACTTGTAGGATAGTAAACACTATCCATGTCTTCTATTACTCTTTTTTGTATCTTTTGAGGAATATTGTCTTGTTTCGGTGAAACATTCTTTACAGTCCCGTCGTTATTATATGATACCCTATATAAAGATGGCACATAAACTCCCGGGATTTGAGCAACTTCCTCCAAAAACCGCTTTCGCTTTTCACCCCTTTCCTTGAGCGAGCCTTCATTCAGTGAGGGAATAGTGCCTCTCTGAATGTTAGTCGAGTCCATACTGGACTTAGCCGCCCTTTGACGCCCGCTGCCTATAAAGGCGGGAGACTTAGGGCAGATTAGTCCAGTGTTAAAACTCTTATACAAATTAATAATCTCCGTAATTGCCTCCTCAGCTTCCCCTATAACAAAAAAATCCATGATATCTGCCAGTGGTTCAGGGTTATAAGCACAAGGACCACCAGCTATCACGAAAGGATGCCCGTCACTTCTTTCCTTTGAAAAGATGGGTATCTTCGAAAGTTCTAACATGTTTAATATATTGGTATAGCTCATTTCATACTGAAGGGTAAAACCTAATAAATCAAATTCGGAAACCGGAGTCTTGCTTTCCAGACTAAAAAGGGGAAGACTATGTCTTCGCATTAGATCTTCAAAATCAACCCAGGGTGCAAAGACCCTCTCAGCATAAATATCAGGATATTCATTTAGAAGATGATATAATATCTTTATGCCCAAGTGAGACATACCTACCTCGTAGACATCGGGAAAGGCCAGAGCTATGTGGACTTTTATACTGTTCTGGTCTTTTTTTATACTATTATATTCATTCCCCATATAACGAGTAGGTTTTGAGACCTGTGGCAAAAGTTCTTCCAGCTGCTTTTCTATCGTCAACGCCGTGCCTCCCATACTTGTTGGTAAAATATCACCTTTTTATTATATCAGGTCTTTCACCCTTAAGTCTAATCCTTTTTCGACTACTTTGTCAAATATTTCCGTTTCTGTGAAAATTTTTTTTATTTCCATGTTCTTATCTAAAACATGCACAATGAAATATTTTTGCGGATCAAATAGATATATTATTCTTTTTGCGGGAATGTCTTCATCTACCACTATGATTTCCCCGGGTAAATATTGATTTTTACAGAGTTTCTCCTTTTTTTTGGCCAAGTGTTTCATAAAAATAAATTGTGCGTTTTTTCCCTCATTTGAAGCCTGTTTTAATAAAAAAAAACTTGCTATGAAAAAACTTATGAATACTCTTTTGTAGAATAAACCCAGCAAGGCAAAGAGCAGCATTAAAAATGCAAGTATTTTACCTGTTTGTGATGCAATACGCACAGATGAGGTGTAACCTACACGTTGTCTGAGCCATAATGCAAAAATCCTCCCCCCGTCAAGAGGGAAGGCAGGAAGCATATTAAAAATACCCAGCATCAGCTGATAGTGAATAAAATGTCGAGCTGACTCCAGT
>DUNY01000030.1 GCA_012839145.1 Thermoanaerobacterales bacterium | reverse complement strand
CTACTTGAATATACTGGAATGTATCTTATGTTTTTTTTGGGGAGGGAAAATAAAATGAGTGTTGCTGTAGCTGCATCAGCCCAGGGGTATGGAGATGAGGGAGCTTTTGACCACAGGGCTGAAATGACAAGACATATAATTATCAAACCCAGCACCGGGCAAGAATTTTTAAATATGCTGGCAGATTTATCCCAAAGCCGTGGTTCCATATATTTATTAAAGATTTTCAGTCACTCATATACTAGAGGGATAATAATGACCAATTGGAGCGGTTTTTATGATGAGCGTGGTAAAGAAGACACAAAAAAAGCCGCTTATTTAAGCGACTTGGCCGATAGAATTCAAAAAGGAGATATTAAATTTGCACCTGATTCTCAAATTCTATTGTTCGGTTGTGATCTGGGCAGTTTCTCTCAAAAACTTTCCGCTATAACCGGAGGTACTGTCATAGGGTCTGATGGAGGCACTTACCCCGAAATTTGGGGCAACCGGGAAACCGGTGTATTTCTAACCACCGATGATTGGCTGGTATATAGAAACGGCAGTTTTGCTTACAGTGCAGGTAAACGGCTACAAGCGTGGTAGGCTTATTTTCTCTTACCCACACCTAACAAAATTGTCCTGAAGGGTGTCCTATCTACAATATAGCAGAATACATATGAACATACCATTGTGAGCACAAAAACCAGAATCAATTGAAAAACTCGGGTCGTATATGTTCCGTACAATCGACCCACAACTTTTTTTACTACGGTTAAAACTTGTGGGTGTATGAAGAAAATTCCGTATGAATACCTGGATATATCTTTAAAGAATTTAGCAAGCTTATCCCACCCCATTGTCTTTTGAGCGAGAAGGTATATGGCAGGAATGGCCGCCATTGAATTAATGAGAACTGTAGGCCTAATAGAGGTGTATACTTCCAAATGTGGCTGTCCGTATTTCAGAAATCCCAGATAGGCTTCCAGTATGACTAGAGACGTGGTGATAATATATAATAATGTGATGCCGAATTTATTCAGGGGGATTTTTTTAAACATGCTCCAGTTTTGAGCCACTATCCCACCAAGGATAAAATAAAAATACCATCCAATGAGATTTACGGAATAGTATCTCTGCAGCCAATCGATGACATGTATTCCGCTCATTGTCATAAAAAAGCGAAGATATGTAATTACAACAAGAAAGAATAAGGAATTTACCATTATTGATTGTATCGGCTTTTTTATTCTTGCTACGGGACTTAGAAGAACAGGAAATATAAAATATAATTGCACAATCAGCAATACAAACCATATAGGTGTATGTATATTTTCTTTGAACGTCCAAGTAATGTATGATAAAAACGCTTCTTTCACAGGCAACCCAATAAAATTGAAAGACGGATTAAATATATCCCTCAAAATCATGTATATAAAACTCCAGATCAGATATGGGACAAATACCATGTAAAATCTTCGTGAATAAAATTCTTTTAAATCAAGTTTTGTCTTCTGACCATAGCCATAGAAAAGACCAAAGCCTGATACAAAAACAAATAAAGGCAGGCATATCCGTGACCATTGATTAAGCAGAAGTCCTAGGTAAAAGACATTGCTCCCTACCGGGCTGTATGCCACATACGCTGCCGAAACATGAAGCATGACCACCATAATCATGGCCGTTGCCCGCATAAAATCCAATTCCACTACCCTAGGTTTAGCCATATTGTCTCCCCCGTCCTAAATTTCATCTCCCGTCCACTTCACCGCCAATAATAATCCTTGCTTTATTGTAACTTTAGCGATATTTCCCAAAAATATATTGCTTATTCCCCGAGCCGGTCCCATGAAGAGCGTCTCGTCTTTAAGAGGGTAGTATAATCCTTTAGTTGTGACACCTGTAACTTCAGGGGTAATTGGAATCAGTGAGAGAATATTTCCCTTTTCCCCACCTACTTCTACCGGCCTGTCTATTAAGAACATCTCCCAGTTTTCATCGGCAAGCTTTAACTCTAGCCCCAGTTTTTTAAAACTCACCATTAAAAATATATTGGCAAGACTATGGTCCGGTCGGTCTCCAAGTCCTCCCAAAAGTATGGCTTCATTTGCACCTTGTTTTAATGCTATATCAAGCGCCAATTCCGTATCGGTATAGTCCTTTTCCGAAGGAAATCCATGATTTTCAATACCCAGTTGCTTTACCTTTTCCAAGCTTGCCGGGCTGATAGAATCCATGTCCCCTACCAATAAATCCGGTATAACTCCCATATTAAAAGCATGCTCAGCCCCACTGTCAGCACATATAATCAAATCGCTGTCACTTAAGTATTTTCTAACTTTTTTATAGTTCCCAATATCTCCACCGGCGAAAATGACCGCTTTCATAATACTCCTCCATAAAATCTGCAAAAGCTACTAATCGTAACAAAAAACCCCTAATCTCGGGGGT
>DUNY01000284.1 GCA_012839145.1 Thermoanaerobacterales bacterium | reverse complement strand
TATCTTACGGAGCCGGTGTTATCATTCAGTCGGCAAAAGAAGATAAGCTCACCCGCCGTGATCTTTATTTGTTGACATATTTTCTGGTGGCAGCTCACGCCGTTTTTGAAGATACTGCCATTTTTATGGCCTTTGGAGTTAACGGCCTGCTTCTTTTAGTCACCAGATTAGCAGTAGCCACAGTCTTCACTTTTCTTGCTTCCCGATGGATTAGACACGATACTTCGCTGCTTACGGATTCAAGTGAGGTGGTTACAGAATGAATTCAACCGAAGATAATGATTATAAAGTTATTAGTTTGCCTAAGCTAAACGGTCTGACTCCTACTCTTGAATCAACAGCTTTAAAGCTAATGGAAGAAGCCGGTGAACTTGCTCAAGCCATAGGAAAGTTTCGCGGTCAGAGTGGTGAAGCCATAAGGATGGATGAAGAAAAAGCGGTTGACAGGATGGCTCAAGAACTTCTTGATGTTGCTCAAGTGGCCGTCTCAATGATGTTTGTACTTGAGGAAAATTATGATATCGACCTTAGACAAAAGCTAAAACAACACATAGCAAAACTAAAGGCAAAAGGATATATAAAGTAGGCGACATTCTCCCACCACCTACGCTAACGCTTAGAGGTGGGGACTTATCGGGTAATCCCATCTCATGATGGGAATTAAAATGCCCCTTTGTTATTTTGCATATCATTAATCATTGCCGCTAGGCCTTCGTAAAATTCCCTGTTTGTTTTGGTTTTCTTTAATTTGTTAATCAAAGTAGATGCAGCTTCGACAGTATCCAGTGAAGCCAAGGCTTTTCTCAAAACCCATACTGCTTCTAATTCTTCTTTGGATAGAAGCAGTTCTTCCCGGCGCGTGCCGGATTTTTTTATCTCGATAGCCGGATAAATCCTGCGCTCTGCCAGCTTTCTGTCAAGGTGTATCTCCATGTTTCCCGTTCCCTTGAACTCTTCATAAATTACATCATCCATTCTACTGCCTGTTTCCACCAAAGCTGTGGCTATAATGGTAAGGCTGCCGCCTTCTTCTATGTTGCGAGCGGAACCGAAAAAACGCTTTGGCTTGTGAAGGGCGCTGGGGTCGAGACCGCCGGAAAGTGTTCTGCCTGTGGGGGGTACCACCAAGTTGTTGGCTCGGGCTAGACGGGTTATACTGTCCAAGAGAATAACCACATCTTTTCGGCTTTCTACTAGGCGCGGTGCTCTTTCTAGCACCATATCGGCCACCCTTAAATGGTTTTCCGGCAGTTCATCAAAGGTAGAGCTGACGACCTCACCGTCTACCGAACGTCTTATATCCGTTACCTCTTCGGGCCTTTCATCAATTAAAAGCACTATGAGTTGAACATCCGGGTGATTCTTCGTTAGGCTGTTGGCAATGTTTTTAAGCATCATGGTTTTACCGGCTTTTGGAGGTGATACGACGAGAGCCCTTTGGCCTTTTCCTATGGGGGAGATGATATCAATAATTCGTGTGGAAAGCTCTTGGGAATCATGTTCCATAATGAAACGGGGCTTTGGGAATATTGGAGTTAAAGAATCAAAATGATATCGACGAACAGCGTGTTCAGGATCCAAACCGTTAACCGCCGAAATCTGAAGTACAGCCCTATACTTTTCACCTTCCTTGGGAGGCCTTATATTTCCTGAAATCATATCCCCGGTTCTCAAATGAAAGCGTCGAATCTGGGATGGAGATATATATATATCCTGATCGGAAGGTAAGTAGTTTTCGATTCTTAAAAAACCATACCCATCAGGCAAAACCTCCAACACTCCCTCTGCCATTGCATGACCCTGCTTCCTTGCGGTTTCCATTATCTTAATAATAAGTTCACGTTTCCGGTATTTATAGTACCCTGGTAGTTTCTTTTCTTTTGCGATTTCATGAAGCTGTGCTATGGTCTTTTTTTCTAGTTCCGTTATAAGCAAAATTTCACTCCTTAAACTATTTTGTTAATAACTATTTTGTGCAAATACACAATATCTGTTCTTTGAATTTGGGGATAAAACAGACACTTTGAAAAATCAAAACACAAGAATGTCTTAAGGGGAGGATATATATGGGAAAAACGGTTCTATGAAAAATTATGTGCAATGGTAGGAAAAATATTCATCAGTAATGGAAGATTGCAAGTAGGCTATGCTTAAAAAAAGAGACCCTAACAGGGCCCCCTTTTTATAGATGCACCGAGGAGGATTTGCCTTTTGTTAGATATTATACCATTTATATGTTGCAGCGTCAATATTTGATAAGCTTATCACAAGATTTGGATTTAATTATAATAGAGCCCATTTTTTTAACCGCTTCTAAATCCTTACGGTCCCCGGCTTTTACAATATACGTAGCTCCACATTTTTTACAGGTAAGCTCAATCTTGTCAGAGCTAAGGCTAGCCGCTACATCCTGACTGCTGCATTGACAGTATATCTTTTTGTTTTCAGCCATATCATGAATATAGTTTATCAATTCAAATACGACAAGAGGATTGGTAAAATATTCATCCAAGCCCATTTCGTGTATCAGCAATTCTACCTGTCGCCGATGTTTAGTTACCACAGCTTCCACATCGGTTTTTGATCCGAGATATCCTAATTCATAGCCGCATCCGCAGCAGTACACATGATGACCTCCCGGCCTAGTTAATAATTTAAGGGGTATGTTGTACCTGTTTTCTTCTTTGCATTCATCACAGTATATTTTTATTTTTATTACTTTTTTATGACGTGACACTTTAAGGGGGCTTTTTTCATATTTTTGAAAAAGGTTGATATGTCTTATATCGATATTTTCATTGTCTTTAAATAGGGCTACTAAAAAACTTGCGTCTATCATTGACACCACCAATTTTTTTACTTAATTAACTTTTCATGGGAAACTCCAGATAACACGTAGTCCCTTTTCCTTCTGTGGACTTCAAAGACATACTCCCACCGTAGTTGTCTACAATTCTCTTGGTAATATATAAGCCCAAGCCTGTCCCTTTTTCTTTGGTGCTGAAAAAGGGCTTGAAGATTTTGTCCACTTGATCTTGTTTTATTCCTACTCCTTCGTCTTTTATTTCTATGTATATTCTGTCATCTTTTCCATATGCTTTTATGGTTAAATGTCCGCCTTCTTTCATGGCTTCAATGGAGTTTTGGATAAGATTGATGAAAATTTGCATCAACTGATCTCTGTCAATTGATACAAAAAGTTCATCATCAAGATCCAGTTTATAATTTATACCCTTAAGTTCCAAACTATATTGAAAAAAAGCGATTATTTCTTCTATAGCCAGTTTGATTGATACACCCTTGTCGTTTTGAACCTTAGTTGAAGTATGTTCTCGATATTTGGATAAAAACTCATTAAGCAGGTTGTTCATCCGATCCAATTCATTTATTATTATATCAGTATATTCTTTTCTTTTATCATCTTCATTGAAGCTTTGCTGTAATATCTGTAAAAAACCCCTGATGGAGAATATTGGATTTTTTATCTCGTGAACATAACTGGCCGCCAGCTCCTTTTCGGCTAATAGGCTTTCATATTGGGCTTTTTTGTTACGCATTTCCTCCAATTCAATTACATCTTCATATGTGACAAGACAGCCTAACAATCCTTTTGAATCTTCAATAACTGAAAAGTTCACATCAAATGCATGAATATGGTTATCTTTCTCTTTATCCTGATAATCAATCAGAATACGATGACTGCCTTCTTTTACGTATAAAGGAGAATCTCGCTCAATGGTATAAGTGTTTTTTATTAAATAATCATAATAATGCTTAATTGACCTCACGATGTTTTTTGCGCTGGTGGGCCACCGTCCATCTCCCATTTACCTTCTCCTCTCGAAGCCATTCCTGATGTTGATATTTTAACTAAGAAGGTTGTGAATTCAAATATATCAAAGGGTTTAAAGAAAAACCCAAGAGCGCCCTCAGTCATAGCCCTACTAACATAGTCTGTATCCGAAGAAGCGGAAATAAACACCGCTCTTATACTGGGTTTAACCTTTTTTAGGCTTGATAAAAGGCTAAGGCCGTCAATACCAGGCAGGTTTACATCCAGTACAACTATATCAGGTTGTTCGTTTTTGGCTATTTCAAGGGCTTCCACGTGATTTGAGGCGACAAAAGCGGTGAAACCTGAGTTTGTCAATACTTCCTTCAGCATTATTTTAATCCAATACTGGTCATCAACAATTAGCACTTTATTATTTTGCATAGGATTTCCCCTGCCCAAAAAAAGATGCTGACTTTAAAATTAATGAACTTAAGCATTTTTAACTCCTTTATTCCGTCTTAGCAGAAATTTGCAATAGTCTTAATAATGTATATTCTATATTAGTTGAGATTGTCCTTCTTTTTATATAATTGCTCAATTTTAGGCTTTTATTATGTTTTTCTCAATAAAAAGGGGGCATATCGGTCATCGTGAATTTCTATAGATTCTATAACAGTTTCAACAGGAATAAGAGTTTTTCCTCCTACAACTGGGTATTGGATACCATTTACAAGGATATTGGTGTTAACTGGATTGTTTGTGTCTTTTTCCCTTACAGCAACAGTACCGTCAGGAAGTATTTCCACCGTCAACGGTTTTTTTCCTACTACTAGTTCAAGGGGTATTTGTGAGATTTCTTCATTCAGCTCGTTTTTAATGGCAATATATCCTGTAAACTCAGATCCAATTGAGGGGACATTGACGTACATTCGTGTCTTCCATTGCTTACCCGGTTCTAATTCTCCGTAAACATCCTGTATGTATACGTCCATTTTATCTCTTAAAACTTGAGTCTTTACTTGAAACTGAGCAACACCGTCCGGTATTGAGAATCCGTCTATATATACGGCATATTCTCCCGGTTCAGGTCTTGTAAGGTATACACTTTCTTGTAGTACATCAATTTTTGTGGAATGCGCAGTTTCTTCATATAGCTCAGTAGCAGGATTCTTTCTATATACATATAAATCCACATCCCCCTCACAGTTATTTGGAGGGATTAAATCAATTTTTAAACTCATTGTGTTTTTAGGCACCTGTATTACCAGTCCTTTTGAAAACTCGCCGTCTTTTACCTGTACCTTTGTAAAGGAGATGCACTCATTTTTCTCAGCTAGACCCATACCTTCAAGGCGTCCGTTAAAGGGTTTGTTGCCATTTTTTAACATAATTTCCCGGGAAATATACCCTTCGCCTTTTTTCGCGGAAAAGGCCAGCTCCTTTACATCCGTAAAAACTCCCAAGGCTTGGGCGGTCATTTTATAAATAGTTGTATCCGCACCGAAATCCGATAGATTATAATCTGAAGCCACTACCACCTCCCAAATGCCGGGTTTGGGTTTAGGTGTGCTAAAACTGCTGCTTCTTTTTGGTAAAATATAGTCCGATCCCACTATATCTTCATACACTTTTCGGCCTTCAGGGTCATAAATGAAAATCAAGGCCCTGCCTCTGGATTTATCTTTCTCAAGGACCGAAAAGGTAATATCAAGCTGTGACATCCCTGGCACCGTCTTGAAAAAATGACGTTCCCACCGTGATGGCAAAAGTTCACCATTTATAGATATGCTGCCGGTTTTCCCAAGGTCATAAGGCACAACCGCAGTTGTCATAAAATCCACAACCGGTCTTTGACTTCCTATGGTGTATCCTACTGTTCGAGCGGTATAAAATCCCGGCCGTTGAGGGAATTTATATGAAAGCATTATATTTTGAGGTTTATCTTGAGAGATTACAAGTTCATTTATATTGTCTTCCATGCTTAACCATTCTTGATCGGATTCAAGCTTAATCACCTGTGGAGAACCAGACATATTTGTAAGTAGGAGTTTAATCTGAGCTTTTAATTGTTCTCTGAAAGTAATGCCTTCAACGGACCCCTCTTCATCCTGCAGGCTAACCGCTATCTTCGAGGGTTGTAATAAATCCTTCCCCGAATGCTTTAAAATTTTCCAGCTCTTTAAAACATCCAAAAGACCGCTCCCTTGTTCGATATCAAGGTAACCTTCGATTTTTCGAGCTCCGGCTCCTAAGGACCTTTTTAAACTCCGGGCTGATACAGAAAGATTTTCTTTTTTTGCTTGTTCGAGGAGCAGTGCACAACTTCCGGAAACAAAGGGTGATGCCATGCTAGTCCCATCCATCAAAAAATAACCGCCGCTGTCCCAGCGGCAAGTTGCTGAGATTACACTTGACGGCGCTACCACCGTAGGTCTGGAGGGCCCGTGCCCAACGCCGGTATAATACCAAAGAGTTTCATAGGGAATGTTTACATTGTAGTTCATGTCCCAAAGCTTGGGAGACATATAAGCCCCGACAGTGATAATGTTTTCATTACCTTCGATATCATAGGCCGTAGCCAAGCCCGGCCCGCTGTTTCCCGCAGCAATAACTATCAGCGCATTGCTTTCAAGAGATATGTTTTTCAAAAGCCTGAGCTGGGCCCTGTGTCCTTCATTGGATGAAACAAGGTTGCCAATGCTGACATTTATAATGTTAGCTCCCTGTTTTCCTGCGTAATCAATGGCTTTGAATATATCCTCCCAATTACCTTCTCCGGAGGACCCCATAGCCTTTATGGCGATTATCTGGGCTCCCGGAGCTGTTCCCGAGAGCTTACCGTTGGCTCCAATTGTACCGGCTACATGGGTACCATGACCGTTTCCGTCAAAACTCAATTTTACAAAGCTGCCGTCTATATCAATACATGAAACCACAAAGCTAGACTCTTCAACATATTCAGCTGCAGGGTTATCTTTGCCGAAGGCTGCCCATTCATGATTTCTCGAGTATATCTTCAGCGGTTTTTCATCGGAAAAGTCAAAGTTTTGGTTGGTATCTACGTACACTGTATCATAAATTCCAGATAAAACCGAATCGGTTACTAAAACGCCGAAAACATCGTCATTTGTTCCATTGCGATTAACATCCTGTCCTACAGGGCTGTTTTTGTCCAGTTGACTCTCCCCAAAAATTCCCAAATGGAAGGCTCCGCACCTTGTGCGAATACCTGTAGCATTGTATCTTTGTCCTTCGATAACTACGGAGCTTTTCTCAGGCACAGCGGTGATTTTGGTATTAACATACCCTTCATCGGTAAAGTCAATGTAATCGATAACCTTTACCTTCCCCTGGGGAGTTTTTTGCAGGTCAGGATGGCTCACATCAATGCCAGTATCAATTACGGCTATTTTAACTCCGGTGCCGTCAGCTCCGTATTGCTTTCGAAATGTATCCACATTAATGGATTTCAAGGCTTCACTCATGCTTGCATTTACATTGAACGAGACTTCATTGAGAAGGGAATTTTGCCCCCTCTCAATGTTAATCGAGTCTATACTGGACTTAGCCGCTCTTTGATCCCCGCCGCCCATAGAGGCGAGGGACTTGGGGCGGTTTAGTTCATTGTTAAAATTAAGGCCTTGCCCTTGGGCCAGGCCTGTGAAGAACAGTATGAAAATTATTGTTAAAATACATATCTTTTTTTTCATTGTTATCAGTCCTTAGCATATCTAAGGTTAGTCAGAAATAGTAATGTCATTGATGGTTTCTGCCACAAACACACCGTCCTCGTATTGGCCTATAACTGAAACCTCATTACCCTCATCAATCCTTCTTATACTGATATCCTTGTTATTTTTGAGTATTAGGGTATCACTGGTGTAGTGTATTTGCCGGTCTTCTTTTGTACCATCATACCTTTTTACACTTATTATCATAACCCCATACTTGTCGTTTATATTGACCACCTTACCTTGCAAGGTCTCTTTGGCTTTCTGAGCGGTGACCTTGATACTCACGGCCTCATCGTTTTCAACTTCAATGTCCAAGTAGTTGCCAGTGCGAATATCCGTTGCCTCTATTCGCTTTCTGTCTTTGGTTATTTCCGTATCTCGGGTTATTTTAATTGTGTGTTCTTTGTCTTTATCATCTATGATGGTAACACTGGTTGTATCGGAAAATGTAATGGCCTTCACGCTGCCACTTATATCCCGTTTTACGCTCTTGGCAACAACACTTACTGCTACATTGTATTCCAAAGAAAGGGTTACCTCATCACCTTTTTTAAGATCACTGACGTCTGCACGCTTGCTGTTTTTTCTTATGGTTACGTTTTTATCCAGTTCATAGTCATTTTCCTCACCGTCGTCATCTTCAATGGCGATTACGGGATTTTTGGCCGTAAAATTGATATCGATTATTATACCTGTAACTTCTTTTGCAGCACTTTCAGCTTCAATTTTTTCTACTCTGCTGCCGGATACGGTGACAGTTGCCATGTCTCCTATTCTCAGCTGATAAATATCGGAAAGTTTGTCGCCCCGATATACCCTGGCACCAGATGCTATAGTATAGCTCTCGTATTTATCATTATCTTCATTTTCTATGGTCAAAATATTCGTAGATGTATTGACCGCTCGAATGATCCCTTTTACCACTTTGTCTACACCTTTTGCATCGATTCTTTCCGCATCGGTGCCGGAAACTGCCAATTTCACCGATTGGCCGACTGTCAATTCATATAAGGTAGCCGCTTTGCCATCAATATAGACCTTGGTTTGATTTTTTATGTTGTAAGCCTTTTCTTTGTTGTCACTTGCCTTGATTGTCAATAGGCTTCGAATAAGATCTATTTCCTTTATGGTCCCTTCCACTGAATCACCATTGATGACAGGAACCTCTGTTTTAGATACGACATCAACATACTGAGCTTCATTTTTGTTTGCAATTATGTTAACATAGTCACCATACTTTATGTCTTTTAGTTCGGCCTTAGCTAGATTGCCGTTCACATCTTCTTTATAAATTAAAGTTTCGCTTAATTCAACGGTGTACAACCTTTGACTGCCGTCAGCCAGTTTTATATCAATAGAAGGCAGTAATGTGCTATCTACATCCTGTACTACGCCATTTATGATATTATGGGCACTCGTAAGTTTCGACAGATTATGGAGCACCGTAGCCATTTGGGCTCGGGTAAACTTGTCGTTGGGCTTAAAACTGTTGTCGGGAAACCCTTTCATAATACCCTTTTCAACAGCTATTTCTATATAGGGTCTGTCCTCCGGTTCAATATTATATCCATCAATAAAACCCAGGGATACACTAACATTTTTACGGCTTTCAGCTTCTGAGCCGAGACCGACAGCCTTTACTGCAAAAACCGCTACCTCAGATCTTTTTGCAGCATCCGCCGGTCTAAAGTCTTCAAAATCTTTCCCTGAAACTATACCCTTTTCCACAGCCACGGCTACATACCCTCTTGCCCAAGGCATTACCGAACCGGCCTTCGGAAAAGTTGAAGGCAAGGTCTTACCACTTGTTTGGTTTTCCCATCCCATTAGTCTAACCAACATAGCAATAAGTTGTTCCCTGGTAACTGAATCATCGGGGCCATAAGTGGTATCTGTCATGCCTTTTACAACCCCTGCCAAATTCATTTTCTCTATGTATGGCCTGACCCAATCATACCTTGACGGGGTTATGTCCGTGAAACCGGCAGCCATGACCTGTGCTGCACTGAAGGCTATAAAAAACAGTGTTGTCAATAATGCTATGGTTATTTTTTTCGTTCCTTTACACCTCATATATTCTCCCTCCGTCGAAACTATAGTATGTTTTTAGTATTCTACAAATATAATGGGTTGTCCTCTTTTTTTCGTAAAAAAACCTTTGCTTTTTATCGCTGCAAAGGTTTAGAACATACTTTGGTTGTACAAAAAGTTATGACCTCATTCTTGTGCTGTTTTATCACTAAAGGATGCTTCAGCATACAGCTTGCAGTAATCCGCTCTGAAGTAGGTTATCCCTAATCCCATAGGTTTTTTTTCGATGTCATAAAGTTTTTGCTCTACTACTATTAATGGTAGTTCATTATATATATTTAAATGTTTGCCAATTTCTTCATCCGGCATTTGGGCCGAGATGACCAGTTCCTTCTTTATTGCAAAAAGTGATGTGCTTTTGGAAACCATCTCAGGAAATGTGGCATATCGTATTTCCTTTTCAACAATGGGCATTCCTTTATAATAAGGTAGATATTTCACATCATAGGCTACTGGTTCTCCGTCAGTATAGAACAGTCTTCGAATCATTATAACTTTTTTATTTTTAGTTATCTGTAAACTGTTCATCAATTTATACGGTGGCCTAATAATATTGACTTCCAATAGTTTGGTCTTGTCCACACTGTTTACAAGATTGTTCATTTCATCATAATAAAGGGTGTATATGCTGCTGTCAGGCTCTTGAACAAAGTTTCCTTTGCCCGGAATGGAATAAATATAGCCTTCTCCGGCTAAAATAGCCAAACCTTTTCTCACCGTCATGCGACTTGCACCGTAAGTCTTGCATAAAGCATTTTCAGAATATATAGCATCACCGGGTTTCAATTCCCCCGTATTTATTTTTTCTTTTATATCCTCAACAATTTGAAGATAAATTGGTAATCCCATTGTTTATACTCCTTGTTTGATATTTGCTTGTTATCCAATTTTTGCAATATTTTACTCCGATTGATGCATCATTTGTATAATAATCAGCACCTATATATTCACATGCTTCCTTGGTGAGATGGTTTCCTCCTAAAATAACCAGTAGATTGTCTTTTAAAC
>DUNY01000244.1 GCA_012839145.1 Thermoanaerobacterales bacterium | reverse complement strand
GAACCCACGGCTCTTTCGAGACACTGATTTTCAAGACCAGCTCCTTAAACCGCTCGGACACCCCTCCTGTCCGATGACTATTTAAAAGTATAGCACAAGATTTATTCCTTTGTCAACAGCGTCAAAAATGTTTAAATATCCACACCAAGTGCATTTTTGACAATTAATCCCACTACAAAGGACAGTGCCGCAACACCAAGGCTGATAAATGCCATCTCCAAAAAGCGATGTTTAAAGGGCACATCTTTTGCCACAGATATGTAGTAATTAAATGCAGCAATAATTACCACAACTGTAATCAGCATTGTCACAAGTGCAAACATATATTTGTTCGGAGGAAACAGTAGATAAGGCATTATCAAAAATACAACCGTCACCAGATAAGCAATGCCCGTATAAATGCTGGATTTAAGGGCATCCTTTTTACCTTCGCTCTTTGCCGATAGAAACTCACTGGAGGCCATGGAAAGGGTTGCCGAAATCCCGGTAATTAGCCCGGAAAGCGCAATAATTCGCGTGTTCTGAATAGCAAGAGTAAGTCCCGCAAGAGTTCCTGTAAGCTCCACCAGGGCATCATTTAATCCCAACACCATTGAGCCTACATACTGCAGCCTTTCTTCTTCCAGCATTTTTATAAGTGCCTGTTCATGCTCATCTTCCTGTGCTATGATAGCATCACATTCGGGTACTTCTTTAGCCAGCTCGGCATAATTTTGCTGGGCGGCAGATTCGTTATTTTCCATAAGTTTTATAGTAAAGGTAAATCCAAGAACCATGGCCATCAACTTGCGCCACCATACCTTCAGTGCTTCCGGCTTTAAACTCCGATTAGTGTAGCCCTTCCAGATTTCATAATGCTCTTTTTCTTCAGCTGCAATCCTCTCAAGTATCTTTTTATTTTTTCCATCTTTCATCATTGCAGCAATTGCTTTATATGTAGCATACTCAGTAATCTCATTTTGTTGCATTACAAGGGCTTGTGCCATTGCTTCAGATGAAATTATCTTATTGACCTGCTTTCCCAAACGATTTTCACTCCTAGATTATTATGTATGGAAAGAAATATTTTATCCTTTTAGTTATATTACCACATTATCTTCAAGGAAACAATTGGCTGTAAATCGGCTCAACATACAGATTTATCAAGTAAAAATGTCATTAAAACACATTAACATGTAATAAAAACACAAAACTCGCTCTTTTGTACCAATCATTGTTCAATCAGGAAAATACTTCTTTGATAACCGAAGAGGATTTAATGCACATATATAGAATTATATATAAGTATTTGATGTAAAGTCTCTATTGATGAAATTTATTCTTTTATGAGAGTAGAATATGGAAAAATGTGGCTTAAACTTCAGGAGGATTTCACAAAATGCATTTTTCTTTACCGTATATACCCCATTGGAAACGAAATCTTTATCTCGTTTCCCTGGGGGTTTTTATAGCTCAAATAGGATTTTCCACAGTAACTCCTTTTCTTTCTACATTTGTAAAGCAGCTTGGTCTGACAACGAACATCTCTTTCTGGTCCGGCCTGATTTTCTCAATCAGCTCCCTTACTGCTGGAATCATGTCACCAATCTGGGGCTCCATTTCAGACCGGTATGGCAAGAAACCCATGATGGCTAGAGCCGGTATCGGGATGGGTATTACTTATTTTCTCATGTCAAGATCTCAGAACCACCTGCAGCTTTTTGCCCTTCGCGGCATCAACGGATTGGTTTCGGGTTATACTCCTGCTGCCATTACCCTGATAGCGGCCAACAGCCGACCTGAAAATCTAAATTACAGTATGGCCATAGTCCAGGCAGCTTCTGCCACAGGTACTATCATGGGGCCATTAGTGGGCGGTGTTTCTGCCAACTTGTTCGGAATCAGGGGCAGTATGGCTTTTACTTCCGTTTTGCTATTTATCTCAGCTATTCTTCCATATGCCGCTCATATTGACGAAGAAATCAATCTCAAAGCCAAGACATCCTTTTTAAAAGATATGTCTGAAGCCTTTCAAAATCGTCAACTTGTTATTTTGCTCGGTGTCTGGCTTTTGATTCAGGCTGCTCTTCAAACGGTCTTTCCTACACTTGCCCTTTTTATCGGCCAGTTAGAGCCTGAAAATGCCGAGCTGCATACGGGTATTGTGTTGTCTATCATGGGTATTTCCACGGCCTTGGGAGCACCCATCGTTTCACGGCTTAAAGTACACACAAACATTATATTTAAGTGGTCCATACTTCTGTGCGCGGTTTTCACAGCACTCCAAGGCCTTTCCACCACCGTATTCATGTTGGGATTCGTTCGATTTCTTTTCGGTTTTGTAAACTCCAGCGTAACTGTATCGGGCAACATCCTCATAGCCCAAAGCAGTGACCAAAGCAGTCAGGGCAGTACTTTCGGAATCTTAAATGGTGTCATGTCCATCGGATTAGTACTAGGACCCATATTAGGTGGATTCTTAGGTGATCACTATAGCCTCTCCGCACCGTTCATAGGCAGTGCCGCAATTTTCCTATTGGCCTGTGTTTTGTCATCCTTTGTTACGGACCCTGAGCAAACAACGGAGGAGTCGTAAGTTTTTTACTCCTTTTCTCTTACCATTATCAACCATTTACCTTGTAGATCTTTTGTCTCACCCACAGTGCGAAATCCGTATTTTTCATATATTTTAACAGCCGCTGTGTTTTTAGGCCTTGCTTCCAGCTTTATCCTGCTGCCTCCCAAAGATTCTATATATTTTATGCCTTTTGAGAGCAATTTTTGACCTATTCCTTCTCCTTGACGCCTAGGGTGAACCGCAATGGAAAGAACCTGTGCTGAAGGCTTGGTGGTCATCTCAAATCCAAAATAAAGCAATTTGTTTTGGACAATTTTGTAAAGTGTAGGGAGGGTCAACCCATACTCACCCCTAATAGTTGACACTGCGGCCTTTTTAAGAAAGCCCGATGTTACAGCTTGTAACCACAGCCTTTTTATATCATCAGCCATAACAATATATCCACATACCTGATTGTTCTGTACTGCGATAAAAAAACCCTGACCAAAGACCCGATAAAGCAAGTCAAACACATCCCTTATGGCATTCTTGACCTTATGGGTCATCGGTGTGAAAAATGTTATGCTGTTTTCAAAAGCTAAGCAGAATATTTCCGCTACCACATCAATGTGCCGGGATTGGGCCAAGATAATCTTCATGGGAGTATTCCTCCGTTTCCATGAGTTCTGAAATGAATATCATCTGGTCGATAGTTATAAATTCATAGCCCTGAGCCCTTAGCTTGTCAATAATCTCCGGAAGAGCCTTTACGGTAGAATGCCTGTCACCGCCTCGATAGGTTATCAAGTCACCACTGTCATGGAGCAAAATAATTGAGCCGGGCTTAACCTTGTTTACCACATTGGCCACAATCCTTTTGGGAGCTAGTTCAGCCCAGTCCACCGCCGACAAATCCCAAAGTACCAAGGTATAGCGCTCTTCCCTCAATAACTCTCGGGCATAACTGGAATACACTCCTCGAGGTGGGCGAAACAGCGTAGGTCTTATTCCGGTAGCTTCTTCTATAGCAGCCTCGGCGTTTTTAATTTCTTTATAAGTGCTTTTAGCCGAAAGTGGTATCAAACTTTTATGGGAATGAGTGTGACTTCCGATCAAGTGACCTTCT
>DUNY01000091.1 GCA_012839145.1 Thermoanaerobacterales bacterium | reverse complement strand
GAAGGCCATCTCTTTGAGCATATGACCCTTAGTCCTTTGGGACTTCAAGTCATCGGTTCCTATACGGGAGAAGAGTGCATGGCTAGCGGAATGTCTATGGCAGTTGAGACTGCCAATGGCGTTATTCCGCTACATGGCGGCGGTGGAAGTCATAACTCTCAAAAACAGACCTTTAATTTGCACTGGAACACGGAAGTTCCGCTTGATGTTGCCACAGTTACCGCTGTCATTATAAACGGCACCCGTATTCCGATCCAATCAAACTAAAATGCCTTGCAGCCCCAAGGATTTAGTTATCTCTATAAAGAAAGGATAGTTTTGAAATGCCATAAGAGGTGATCAGTAAATCGATTGCCTCTTATTTCTGTATGCCCGGTATGGGCGATAACTCGGCGGTGAGGGGCATTTAAAAAAATATAAAACGCAGTAGCTAGATATTCATCGCTTCTTTTGGCAGGTTCTTGTTGTTTTAACACTGATGCTGCTATCTGCTGTGCTTTTCTCACAAATGATTGTTCAGGATGTTAAAAATCAAATACTCACCCATGATTATAAGATAGTGGGATATATGCTGGAGCATGGGGCAAGTCCTTCTGATGTTTCCTCCGCCTTAGCAGCAGAAGAATCGGACCAATTAATCTCCACCGGAAAAAGTTTTTTACAAATACAGGGATATAAAGAGAATATGACCAGCCGACTGCTGCCTGGTGCAAATGAGCTTTTAATAAGGTATTGGCTGATTTTTGTATTATTTGCAGGCCTACTAGGTTCCCTTCTACTTATAGCATTTCTCCTATATTTTAATCGCCAGCAAAATACAATAGAAAAAGCCAATACTGCCATTAATGCTTTTATGAGCGGTGATGCTACAGCACGGATTGACAGCGACGAAGAAGGAAGTTTATATAAATTAAATTATTTGTCTCTATTAATTCAATAACAACATCCCTAAATGCACACGTTGAGACAGAAAAACACACCAAGGAGTTTTTAAAAAATGCAATAGCAGATATTTCACATCAATTAAAAACACCTCTAGCCGCTTTAAAAATGTACAACGAAATCATGCAAGAAGAAAGTGGCAATGAAGAAACAGTAAAAAATTTCACAGTCAGAACGGAAAGCTCTTTAGAACGTATGGAAACTCTGATACAAAATCTTTTGAAAATCACAAAACTTGATGCAGGAATAATGTGAGGAAAATAAATAAAATGGATATTGTTAGTGTAGTAAATGCACAATAGACTTTTTATTAAGTATCAAATATTATATGTTAATACGAACAATATTTAATTTCATTACAAATTTTTTCGATAAGTGTGACAAGGGGAAAGTTATAGTTCACTTGACAGCATAAGAAACGAATAATATTATATAACCACATTGACTGTGAAGAACACTGGCTCGTAGCAGACAGAGTTGCACGAAAATTAATAGTAAATCTAGGCATTCAAAAGGAGGCCGTGTTATGAAACTGGCAGAGGCGTTAATATTAAGATCAGATTTGCAAAAGAGAATAGAACAACTTAAAAATAGGTTAAGAAATAATGTAATGGTCCAAGAAGGGGATCGGCCAAGTGAAGAACCGGAAGTTCTTTTAAAGGAATTTGATGATTGTTTATTAGAATTGACAGATATTATTAAACGAATAAATAGGACAAATAATACAACCAAATTTAATGAAGAATGGACTTTATCGGATGCATTGGCAGAAAGAGATAAGCTATGGGAAAAAAGATTTATTTTGTCCCATGTAGCTGAGGCAGCAAGTGTAAAACAAGATAGATATTCTAGAACTGAAATTAAATATATTAGTGTGGTAAATGTAAAAGAACTGCAAAAACAAATAGATAAATTGTCAAAAGAGTATAGAGAGCTTGATACTAAAATTCAAGGATTGAACTGGACTATAGATTTAATCTAAACAAAGTTGGTAGCTGTAAATTATAAAGGTGAGTACAAACCTTATAACTAGGTCAAAGTTATGCGGATGGTGGCTTAGGGGCAAAGCCGGTGGTTCGATTCCACATATAACAAATTAAGCCCATAAATGTTACACCAGTACAATTAGATTGTCATTGTTACTACCATGTACTAATTTATAATTTAAAGCGAGGGTGGGTAGGGGGAATTTAGAGCATAAGATGTTCTGTTAGAGCTGTAAATGAACTGTTTGTTCGTTTATGGCTTTTTCTTATTTCAAAATCACCGCTTTATCCAGTTAAGTAAGTGGTGATACAATTACTTATAGACAAAGCATAAAATATACATCGAGAGAAGGAAAATTATTGTCAGAATTGTTAGTGAAGAAGGCCTACGGTTCAGAATCAATAATATCATGTCACAAAAAGCCCTTTGATTACGTTATAAGAGTAGAAGATAGATTTCTGATTTAATGAAAGGAGCGGTGAAGTGGAAGTAAAGGAACTTAATGATACCTTTGCAACAGGTGGAGAGTATGAACTGCGATGTGCTATTGAGCTTTATGGGCAACCCCTTCTTAGATATTGTCATAATATACTTTGTGATTATTTTGAAGCTCAAGATGTTGTGCAAATGACATTTATTAAAGCCTATGAAAAAAGAAAAAGCTTTAAAAGCGGAACATCCTTATCGGCATGGCTATATCGCATTGCATATACCACTTGTATTGATTTACTTAGAAAGAAGAAGTTGTTGTTTTTTCTGCCACATATTAAAGTTAAATCATTTATAGAGCAAGAAAGCGAAGATACAAATTTCATAAGGGATGATTTAAAGGAAGCACTTTTAAAATTATCTTCAAAAGAACGTGCTTTGGTATTTAGTAGGGTTATCGAAGAAAAAAGTTACGCAGAATTAGAAGAAATCTATCGTGTATCAAGCTCTACACTGCGGAAACGTTATGAAAGAGCAAAGAGGAAGCTATCCAAAGCATTACAAGAAACTAATTCCTATTATGAACGGTTGGAGGGAAACAAAAATGAAATATGATTTTGATGAAATGATTATAAAAAATGCCATAAGCACCATTCAAACACCTGAATATGATATTATTTCAGAAGTAGAAAAGGAAATTCAAAAGAAGAAATCTCCTTGGCATTTCAAAAGGGCTGTCCCAGCTGCACTGGTAATTTGTCTTTGCCTTATGCTTTCGATTGGAGCAATGGCGGCAACCATTCCAAGTTTTAATAATCTCTTGTCTATGGTTAGTCCTGATATAGCATTGTTATTACAACCTATAGAAATTGCTTGTGAGGACAATGGCATTAAGATGGAAGTAGTAGGAGCTATGAATGATGATGAGATGGCAGTTATTTATATTACAATGAAAGATCTAGTAGGAGATAGAATTGATGAGACTTTAGATATTTATGACTACAGATTGACTGGAACCTATATATCTACTTGTCAAATGGTTCACTATGATGAAACAACTAAAACGGCAACTTTACGCATGCAAGCTAATGGTGGGAAAAAACTAAACGGTAAAAAGGTGAGCTTTCAGGTAGAATCATTTTTAAGTGATCAGCTGACCTTTGACAAAGTCGAGACTAGTATCAATCTTTCAGATGTTAAGGAAGTTAAAGATTCCCAAACAATCCCACTAGTTACAAGTAGCAATATTTCAGGTGGTGGCGGTGGTGATTTGTTTGACGAATTACAATCCCAAGGGATAATAAGAGTCTTAACTCCAGATCAAAAGAAAATCACTTTACCTAAAATAGATTTCATGTATATATCTAATATTGGTTTTATTGATGGTCGCCTTCATATACAAACTAAGTGGGTCGGAGATGGTATTGATGATCATGGGGATTTGCATTTTGTAGATACTGCCGGAAATAGTATATATATGGATTCAGCTAATATTTACTTTGGAATAGATAAATCAGGTAATGCCAAATGGGGACGTGATTATGTTGAGTATATCTTTGATGTATCAAATATAAATCTTGATGAGTTTAAACTTATGGGGAATTTTGTTTCACATGGCAATTATGTAACGGGAAATTGGAAAACTACATTTAATATTCAATCTGTTGGCGAGGAATTGCAGGCTGACTGTAATATAAAATCTGACACTTTAAACATAAACAATGTCAAAGTATCACCCTTAGGGGTAACTTTAGCAGGCAGTGGTGAAATTAATGAATCCGTGACAATACCTATCAGTATAAAAATGACTGATGGCAGTATTCAAGAATTTGAGTCAGGAATGCGCTATAGTGACAGTGGAGAGGTTAAACTCAAATA
Source organism: Thermoanaerobacterales bacterium (assembly GCA_012839145.1). Taxonomy (GTDB): domain Bacteria; phylum Bacillota; class Thermosediminibacteria; order Thermosediminibacterales; family Tepidanaerobacteraceae; genus DUNY01. The sequence goes on along the minus strand of DUNY01000091.1, from coordinate 3,789 downwards.
CGTGTCATCTTTACCATTGGATACTTCCAAGGTTGAATCAGTTGTTGTCAATGGAACTAGTATAAATTTTAATTAATTTATTTTTTCATAAACAAGAGAAATGGAACGATGAACGGCTCTTAAAAGATTGGGGATTTGTAGCCTAAATTTAGGGAGAGATATAATGCATAGGATAAGACCCATCTTCAGGATGACACGGGGACGCTTCGCTTGTCATCAAAAGCCAAAAGTGGTATATTAAAAAAGGGTGATAAGTGTGGCAAGATCTGTTAGGAAAAAAAGTAAAACCGGTATATATCATATCATGTTGAGGGGAATCGACAGGAGAGATATCTTTTTAGAAGATGAAGATAGGGAGAAGTTTTTGTATTATCTTTTTAGAGCAAAGGAAATTGGTGGATTTGAATTATATGGATATTGTTTGATGGACAACCATGCCCATATACTCATGAAAGAAAGTGAAGAATTAGGTCAAAGTGTCAAGAGAATCACAGTTGGATATGTACAGTGGCATAATTACAAATATCAAAGAACCGGTCATCTATTTCAAAATAGATACAAAAGTGAAACAGTTGAAGATGAAAAATACCTTATTGGAGTAGCAAGATACATACACCAAAACCCCGTAAAAGCTAAAATAGTAAGAAACGCAGCAGATTACAAATGGAGCAGCTACAAAGATTACATCACCTGTTATAATGGTAAAACTATAAAAATAGACACAGAACTAATGATGAGTTATTTTACAACACAAGATAGCTTTGAAGATTATATGAACAAACCAAATGAGGATAAATTTCTGGAATATGAAGTTAAGAAAAAACATACAGACAGAGAGTTAAAAAGAATAATAAGCGGTATTATAGATATCGAATCTATAGCTAAACTACCAAAAAAAGAACGCGATAAGGTTATTAACAACATTTATCAAACAACTGAGGTTAGCATAAGACAATTAAGTAGGGTTATTGATATTGGCCGAGGTATAGTTGAGAAGGCAGTGAAGAGATGACAGACGAAACGTCCCCTTGACATATTCTGTAGCCCTAACTGCCCATGGAGAAGGATGGTTTATAAGAGACTATTTTCCTATAGTTTAGAGTTTTAGACTAAGACCGGCTGTGGGAGGAGTTACTTCCATATTAACAAAAGAAAAAAGTATAAACTATGCTTACTTTAAAGATAATAATCCCATGGTTATCGAAAGAATAGGAGAAAGGGAACAGATAAGCATATTTGGGATGTAATAGCTCTCAGGCCATGATTACGATGTAATATCCTCTTTGATATGTTTTTGAAACTGGCTTATAAGGATTAATAGGCTTTAAGCCTGTCACTAATTAGCGGACGGAAAGCAAGCAGCAAAAGCCAATCAGGTAAAAAGTGATTACCCTGATTGGCTTTACAATTTAAAAAAACTATAGAATACTTCCTTGACAAAAATCATTTACACATGTAAACTATAGCCAGAATCATTTACGCCTGTAAACAGTATAAAAGTGAGGTGGTTTTATGAAGAATGTCCCAAATATAACCGAAGCTGAATCGGAAATCATGAAAGTTCTGTGGGAGAAAAATCCCCTATCTGCCAATGAAATCATCGCATCATTGCCAGAGGAGGTGAATTGGTCAGATCAAACTGTAAAGACTTTTTTAAACCGGCTTCTCAAAAAACACGCTGTTGACTACGAAAAATCTGGAAGGAGCTATCTTTACTATCCCCTAGTATCCTATGATGATTATGTAAAAGCAGAAAACAAATCTTTTCTCCATAGGGTATATGATGGCGCTGTGGGAATGCTTTTTTCAAAGCTTTTGGAGCAAGAGGAACTAACGGAAAAGGAAATACAACATTTAGAGAAGATTTTGCAAAAGAAAAAAGTAGTATCCCAAAAGAAAAAAACTCATTAAAGAGGATTTTATGATGAGTATATTAGAAAAGATTTTTTTAAGAGTACTATATTCTTCACTTACAGCCACAGTAGTAGTGCTGCTGATACTTTTTCTCAAGAAAGTATTTAAAGACAAATTTACTCCTAGATTTCACTATATCTTATGGGTTCTAGTATTGATAAGACTGTTAATTCCCTATGCCCCAGAAAGCAATCTGAGTTTATTTAATATTTTACCAAATAACACTCAAAACTTGTCCTTCAAAATAACCATTCCAAAATCTAAAGAGATTCAGCCTTTAGCTACAAAGCAAGTGAGCAATGTAAATAAAACACATACGAACTTCATTGAAGATACAGAGTATACTAATCATAAAAATCTTTTACCCCAAGACAAATTAGCAGAATCAAAAGAACCTACCTTAAAAGATCAAAATACAAATATATTTCAAAGAAGCTTAAAATTACTTTCCTGCATATGGGCTATAGGGGTTTTGCTAATGACATTGTCTATATTGATAGCAGCTCTTAAGTTCAGAAAAGATGCGAAGTCTTTCGATAAAATAAAATGTCCAAATACAACTTACATTTTAAACAATTGCAAAGAAAAACTTAAATTAAGCAAATCTGTAGAGCTTTTCTGTGGCAATGATTACAACAGTCCCTTTATTTTTGGAGTATTAAAGCCGGGAATTTATCTGCCTAGACACATCTTAACCAAAGTTAACAATGAGGAGCTCTCCTATATACTGTTACATGAACTCAGCCATTATAAACGGGGAGGTTTGCTGTATAATTTACTTTCAACGGTAGCTATAACCTTGCACTGGTTTAATCCCATCATGTGGTTTGCCATGAAGCAGATGAAAGCTGATATTGAATATGCTTGTGATTCTTATGTGCTAGAGAACCTTGAAGACAGTGATTCTGTTCATTATGGAATGACTATAATAAAACTCTCCAGCATGATTTTTAAACCTGACCATAATAAAATGCTTTATGCCCATTTTCATGAAGGTAAAGGACAGATTGAAAGGAGAATTGTTTTGATAAAGATGTTTAAAAAGGGTTCATATAAGCTTTCAGCTATTGCCCTGATATTTTTTATAGTTTTGGGTACCTGTACCCTCACAAATGCCCAAACCGACATTGATAAAGTTGCGACTCTGGAGCCGACAGAAAGTATAAAAATCGAGCAATTTTATTTCGAAAATTCCTTCAAAGTTTTTTACACTCTAGAAAGAGCCTTGGATTTTATCGATTTTGAGTTTAAAGTGCCTGACAAGAAACCTACAGATTATGAATTTGACAAAATACTATTGGATGAGGAGAAAGGATTAGCTAGTGTAGGTTTTACTAAAGTTAACGATGATAAGCATATCAGTGTTCATATACTAACTTCAAAAAAGGATTTAATAGAGCATTTTAAGGAAGAACATCTCAACTATAGTCAAAAGATCAATGAAAAAGTCATAAAACCCGATGTGAAATTTGCCCAGGAGGTCGCAAAGATTTCCGATATAGAGGGAATATATTTGACGGTTCATAAGAACTGGGAATGGGAGGAAGAAGACCTAGCGGAAATAAGGGAAGAAAATACGGAAGAAGTTACAGGAACAGGGTTAAAAGTAAAAACAATGCGGATACTCCCTAAGGAGGAAATCGATAAATATTTTATATGGCAAGATGATAATATATGGTACTGCATCTCCCTTTATAACCGGTACACCGATATCGATAGTAAGTTTGTAAGGGAAAATGAGATTTCCATGGATGAAATGAATATCCTCATATCATCCTTTAAATATCCCAAAGAATTACAAAATGCAGAGTATATTTCAAGAAAAAGTGACAGGTTTTTAGAAATCTACGACGATAAAGACCTGGAAACAGCTCG
>DUNY01000211.1 GCA_012839145.1 Thermoanaerobacterales bacterium | reverse complement strand
TGACAGTCGGAATATTGTAATATAATAATATCATCGATTTTACCTTTTGTCAATCTTAACCTGTTTAAAAAATATATTTCATACTGGTGAAGATGTATCTACATTGCAGCAAAGCTTTTTGAGGCTAAACGACACTGAGATGATCTGGGACGTTAAAATCATGAGCCCTTGACCGTCCGAAGGCAAAATCAAGGGCTCTTAATTGTTCCTACGTAATCATCTTGAAACAGAACAAATCAGGCTTCATTAGATAAATAATGTTAGGCCTGCGTTTTCATTTTTTGAAATATATGTGGCTACACCGCCAAGCTCCACACCGTCGATAAGCTCTTCTTGTTTGATGCCCATCAAATCCATGCTCATGGTACAGGCCACGAATCTTACACCCAAATCCATTGCAGATTTTATCATTGTATTAATATCATCAACATTTTTGCTTTTCATTATGCCTTTGATCATGGCCGGTCCAATACCCATCATATTCATACTAGAAAGGGGCATTTCCTGGGCACCTCGCGGCATCATAAAGCCGAACATTTTCTCGATGAAATTCTTCTTAACATTGACAGCACTGCTTTTTCTTAAAGCATTCAGACCCCAGAAGGTGGAAAATATTGTTACCTTTTTTCCCTGCATAGCCGCACCTTGTGCAATGATCATTGAAGCAAGTACTTTATCAAGTTCACCGCTGAACAGCACTATTGTAGCATTTTCCTGAGTGGCCGCCGGGGCTGCGAAATCACAACAACTTCCTTTATCACCTTTTTGTATCAGCGCAACATACTTATTTTTGTCTTTGGTTAGTGAGAGAAGCATATGGCCGTTTGTGGCACACCAGTTTTCTATGTCCTTTGCAAAGCCGTAGTCAGTGGAAATTACTCTTATTTGGTCACCGTCTTTGGCCTCCTGCACAGCCTTATATACGGCAAGGAGCGGACCCGGGCATTGAAGTCCCGTGGCATCGATTTCTTTCACTGTCGTTGAAACACTTGGTGTACTATCCTGTTTTATTTCGGCAGAGCACTCACTTATACTGTTTTTTTTTACAGCATATTTAGCTCCTTTGTAGGTCAAATATCCGCCGGAGAGATTGTATACCTTTTCATATCCATTGGCTTTTAATATCTTAATGGCAAGATATGCCCTCAGGCCTACCTGACAGGTGACGTAAATCGGAGCATCTTTAGATACCTTGATTTCATCTATCCGGTCTCTTAGTTCATCAAGCTCAATGTTAACGGCACCGTTTATATGCCCTGCATCAAATTCAACAGGTGTTCTCACATCCAACAGATAACCGCCGTTTTCCACAATCTCATCAATCTCGTGCCAGTGCACCATGTCATAGACATTGTCTGCCACATTGCAGGCAATATAGCCAAGCATATTTACAGGGTCCTTTGCGGAAGAAAAGGGAGGGGCGTAGCAAAGTTCCAGTTCGGTAAGATCACGGATTGTACCGCCGAATTTTATAGCAGTAGCGATGACATCTATTCGTTTTTCAGTGCCTTCTTGGCCGACTGCCTGAGCACCGTATATTTTTCCGCTGTCCGGATCAAATAACAGCTTCATAGCGATTTGTGTTCCGCCGGGATAATAAGTGGCGTGATTAGCAGGGTGAGCATGGATCGCTTTGTATTTAAGGCCTTTAGCTTTTAGCTGCCGTTCATTATTTCCGGTGGAAGCTACTGTCAGGTCAAACACCTTAAGCACAGAACTTCCCAATGCACCGGGATAATTAACATCTATGCCGTTTATATGATCTGCTGCCAAACGGCCTTGACGGTTAGCGGGACCTGCTAGGGGTACTGCTGTTTCATTGCCTGTAACATAATCGGTTATCTGGGCCACATCACCTATGGCATATATATCTTCTATAACTTGGCCGGTTTCGCCGTCTATGGTTTGAAGCTGTTTTGTAGTTAGTATATGTCCTCTCTTTCCCAAGGCCAAGCCGCAGGACTTTGCCAGGGGGTTTTCAGGTACGGTGCCCCTTGAAGCAAAATCCATAGGTGCCAACTCCAGGCAGGGAAGTTCCGGAACAACGCCTATTGACAGTATAGTCATATCTGTGTCGATTTCGGTGCCGCTTTCAAGTGCAACCTTTCTACCTTCGTCCTTAAAGCCGGCCACACCGTCTTCTAAAATCAATTTGACACCGTTGGCATTAAGCTCTCGATGGACAAGCTGTGCCATTTCAAAGTCCAGAGGTGCTAAAACCTGATTGAGTTTTTCCACCAATGTAACCTTAATACCGCGCTCAGTCAGATTTTCGGCCATTTCAATTCCTATAAAGCCTCCCCCGATTACTAAAGCCGATTTGGGTTTATTGTTGTCAATAAAGTTTCGAATCTCATCAGTATCCGGAACGTTTCGGAGGACGAAGAGATTTTTTGCTTCATCTATACCTTCGATATTGGGCTTTAAAGGTTTTGCTCCGGGAGACAATATCAATATATCGTAGTTTTCGGTATAAGTATCACCGGTCTTTGTTGACCTTACCTTAATCATTTTTGCTTTTCTGTCAATGGATATAACTTCACTGAAATTTCGTATGTCCAGATTAAAGCGCTTAGACATTCCTTTAACTGTTTGAACCAGGAGTTTTTCTCGATCTGTGATGACATCACCTATGTAATAAGGGAGTCCACAGTTGGCAAAAGAGATGTATTCACCCCGCTCGAAAATTATTATTTTATCTTCCTCACTGAGTCTTCTCAGCCTTGCGGCAGCTGTAGCACCGCCGGCAACTCCGCCTACTATCAATATCTTTCTCATTATAATTACCCCCATTAATTATTTTAATATACATTCATTAAAAATCGAATCAATCAATTTCTTGATATTGTCATTGGCTATCTCATAATAAACCTCATTACCTAAGCGTTCACTTTTTACAATTCCGGCAGATCTTAACTTTGCCAGATGCTGGGAAATCCCCGATTGTGAAGCCTCTATACAATTTTCCATACATGAGACATTACAGGGGCCTTTATTTGACAACCCATGGACAATACAAAGTCTGATCGGGTGTGCCAACGCCTTTAACACCTCAGCAGTTTCTTGAAATCTATTCATATCAAATATCATTTGTACAACTCCTCACAAAGCATCATATTAGTATATTATAATATTCTAATACGAATGTCAATATATTTTTTAGAATAAAGTAGATGTACCATAAAATAAAAGATGAAG
>DUNY01000031.1 GCA_012839145.1 Thermoanaerobacterales bacterium | reverse complement strand
TTTCTGTCGGCCATAACTTATATGTGTCTGAAATGGCGCAGGAATGTTATATCAAATGGGATTTAGAGATTTTAGAAAAAGAAAGGTCAAGGTTAAAGAAGATATGGAAGAAGTTACTCACAAAAATTGGCAGTGAAAACTTAGCGGCAAAACCCTGCGAATGTACAACAGATAATTGCTCTATTAAAGAAAAACCGGCAATTCTCTATGACAGTATAAACCCCGGTGTGCTGTTAATAAAACTCTATCCCGGCATCAATCCTGATGTACTGCTCTATGCTAGGGATAAGGGATACCATTCCGTTCTGATTGAAAGTTATGGCGCCGGAGGGGTTTCTTTTCGCAAGCCCAGAAATCTCATTCCGGCAATCGAAGAACTGATTTCATCAGGAATCACCGTGGCGGTTACCACTCAGGTGCCCTTTGAGGGTGTAGACCTAGCCCGGTACGAAGTGGGCAAAAAAGCGCTGGAAGCCGGAGCCATTTCCACCGGTGACATAACCCGGGAAGCGGCTTTGGTGAGACTGATGATGGGCTGCGTACATCTGTAACAATTTGTAGGAAGATATATACATTGTTTAATATGAGATTTGAATGTAAACTAAGATAATTAAACTAAATTTATGAGGGAAAGCAGTTCAAAGTCTTTACCTCTTTTTTATTATCCATAATTAAAGATAATAGATGGTGCGGATAAAAAAGGTGACAACCTTATGATAATCGTTTTATGCAATTACACATTAATCTAATGGTTGAAACATCGTTTCTAGATAGTAAACGCAAAGCTCTTTTAGAATTTTGTAAAATTCAAAGAAAGGAGAATGAGACTTGACTGGGATAACAGTAAAGGAAGCCCTCACAACCCATGGCTTTGAAGGGAGCAGAGTTGTTGCAGGTAAGTCAGGCTTAGACAATACAGTAAAAACTGTTACCGTGGCTGAAGTACCTGATGCCATGGATTGGCTTAATGGTGGTGAATTAGTAGTAACAACGGCTTATTATATCAAAGAAGATCCTTTAGCCCAAAAGAAGTGGGTGCAAGGTTTGGTGTATCATGGAGCTGTTGCTTTAGCAATAAAGCCTGCAAGATTTATTGGTAACATACCTGAGGTTATAAAGCAGATTGGCGATGAATTATCTTTTCCCATTATTGAACTACCGCCCAAAATTACTTGGCCGGTAATAATAGAAGGAGTCATGAATTTGATATTGGATCGTGCATCTGCGCTGGTAAAGCGTTCTGAAGAAATCCACAGAAGGCTTACTAAATTGGTTTTGGATTCAAAAGGAATGGATAAGATAGCCAGGACTGTCAGTGATATAGTAAATAATCCAGTAATTATCGAGGACAGATGGTTTAATCTTTTGACCGTAAGCGATACGGATGAAAATGACAGAAACATACTGAATCACCGACTATCCCCGGATTATATAAAACAACTAAAAGTATTACAGAAAGAAAATAAGATTAAGATGAATCATAAAAGCAGTTACGCTGAGATACCTTTGTTTATAGACGGGAAAGAGTATAAACAATATATTTTTCCAATCATTGCGGGACAAGAACTGTATGGGTATTTCTCTGTTATAGAGAAAAACGGAATTGTAACAGATAAGGATTATATTGCTATGGAACACGGCTCTACAGTCATTGCACTGGAGCTCTTAAAGAAAAAAGCCTCCTTTGAGGCAGAGGGAAGACTGAAAGCAGATTTCTTACGTACTTTACTTGAAGAAGGTAACGAAGAAGAAGTCAAGCAAAAAGCTGCTGCTCAGGGATTTGATCTTAGTGGACTGTTAACTGCAATAATTATTCGAGTTTATAAGCAGGAAGAAAACCCTATACATTTAATAGATACGTTTTTGACAAAAACAATCCACCATATGGTTCAACAACTGGACCCAAAGGCTTTTACCATACCGCGTCAAGATGACCTGGTCATATTTTTACATTCAGATAACAATAAAAACACGGAGTTTATAAAAAAAGTCAAGGATATATCAATAAACATTGTTAAAGCACTGGAACAAAATCTTTTCGGGTATAAATCCATAATCGGAATAGGCAATCCTTATGAAAAAATAAAAGATATAAAGAAAAGCTATTCGGAAGCTCTTGAAGCCGTAAATACCGCAAAAAAGTTCCCCTCTTATGGACAAGTTGTATGTTTTGCCGAGATGGGTTGCTACAGACTGCTTTCAATGGTTAAAGATCGTTCGGTGTTGGAAGCTTATTGTCAAGACACCATTGGAAAGCTGATAGAGTACCAAAAGGAAAACAAAGTGGATTTAATTGAGACTCTTGAAAATTTCTTAATAAGCAATGGAAATCAAGCTGATGTAGCTAGAAAAATGTTCCTTCATGTCAACACAGTTTCATATCGTTTAAATAAGATAAAAGAACTTCTGGATGTAGACCTTTCTCAGGCGGAGACCAGATTTAACCTTTATCTGGCTTTGAAAATTTTGGAAAATACAAAGTAGTACCTTGTGTGTGACCCACAAAAAAACACACTTAACTTCATGTGACCTCTACAAAGGTAATATACTGAAGAAATAGAAGTAATATATTAAGTATTTATTAAGATTACTATACAAACAAATATAAAGGTATTTAGAAAAATGAGAAAGCAGTCAAACATTGTAAAATATTGACAATAAAGTAGTATTGAGCGAATAGATAAAAAATACATCATACTATTAGATGTTGTTGTTATCAAGGAGGCAAAAGGTGAAAATAAAAGCAGCTTGCATTCAATTAGCAGCATATGATGTAACACAGTCAGATAAAGCAATGAAAAATGCTCTTGATAAAATTGACGAAGCTATAAAAGAACAACCTCAATTAGTAGTACTCCCCGGATGCGTATATCCAGGATACTTTATTGGTATGAATGATGTAACAAAAACACTTTCAAATACTTCTGAAGCTTTATTGATGTTTAAAAGCAAGGCCAAAGAACATGGGGTGTACATTGCCGTGGGATTGGCCGAACAAATAGAAGGCAAATATTACAATTCCGGCTATTTACTGGGACCGGAAGGCCAGATAATCGGAGTTGCTCGCAAATCATTTTTATGGCATTTTGATTCAAAATGGTTTGCTCCGGGAGATGAACTGGAGGTTTTTGACACTCCAATCGGTCGGATAGGTATCATTTTATGTGGCGACGGAAGACAACCGGAAATCGCAAGGGTTTTGGCTTTAAAAGGAGCACAACTAATTATAGATTTAACCAATCTTACTGCAACCGGAAGCAGCTCGGAACAGCTCTCCAACCCACAATATGAATATATGCTGCCAACCCGAGCGGTTGAAAACAAAGTTTGGTTCGTCATTGCAAATAAAGTAGGTATGGAGGCAGATTCAATACTTTATTGCGGTAAAAGCTGCTTTATATCCCCCACAGGCTTCGAACTGGCCGTAGCATCATCCGACCATGAACAAATAATTTTCGGTAAAATGGATCTTACTCAATCTGAAAATAAAAGAGTCGATTCAGAGTTTGATTGTATAAAAGACAGGGTGCCTGAAGCTTATAGCATCTTAAGCTCTGAGAAAGAAAACCCTGTGTGCTCAATAAATGAAGGTATTACAGACTACACAGCCACTTATGCAAGTGTCGTCCAACTTGACATTTCGAACAGCCTTAATGAGTATATTTCCAAAGTAGAAAAGTATTCTAAATGGCTCCATAATCAAGGTTCACATCTGTTGGTATTTCCCGATATGCACTGTACTTATGAAAAAGGATGTTTTTTGTATATTGTAGACAAAGTCCAGGCCTTGGCCAACGACAATAATATTTCAATTATAACATCAGCAGCTCTTGAAGAGAAGCAAAAATTATACAAGGTTTCTGTTCTATGCACCCCAAAAAAACCGCCGGCAATATATAAAAAGGTTCATTTATCTGAAGAAGAAAAGGATGTCTTCACGCCGGGGAATAAGGAACTTTCGGTATTTTCCACACCCTTTGGTAACATCGGGATAATGATGGGGTATGAAGGCCTGTTGCCTGAGGTTCCTAGAGCGCTAATGCTTTCCGGTGCGGATTTATTAGTTTGGCAAATGGATTTTAGCTCAGATTATCATCAACTCTTTTCCCGTACAAGGGCTGCTGAAAATCGAATATTTATCATGGCATCCAATACTTGCGGTAATGACAGATGTGGATTGAGTCTTATAGCAAACCCCTATGGAGATGTTATAACATCAGCCTTTACTTCGGGTGAACAGGTCATATCAGCTCAATTGGAAATGGGTCTGGCAAATTACAAACAGGTGGTACCCGGTACAAATGTTCTTACAGACCGGAAACCATATATGTATCAAATATTGACGGAGGTGAAGTGATATGAACATAGACATACATTCACATTTTATTCCTGAAAAATTTATACAAATGGCCAGAAAAGGCGATCCATCATTACAGGTCAAAATAGAGAAGGATTTGTCGGGAAATGAGTTTATGCATCATGACCAAGGTTATGTATATCCATTGTTAAAAGGATTTTTCGATCCTGATTACAGGATAAAAGACATGGATAAGGCCAGAATCGATATAGCTGTCCTGTCCAGTGCCCCACCACTGTTTTACTATTGGGTAAACAGTGAACTTGCACTAAAAGTGGCTGCTCTTATAAATAACAGCATCAAGGAAGTGGTTGACACCTATCCTGATAGGTTTGCCGGCATGGGAACAATCCCCATGCAGGATACGGACTTAGCGGTAAATGAACTGAAACGCTGTGTAAATGATTTGGGGTTTAAGTCGGTGCAAATCGGCTCAAATATTGAGGGTAAACAACTGGATGACCCGCAATTCCTCCCTTTTTTCAAAGCATGTAGTGAACTTGGTGTATTAGTTACTTTACACCCCTATTATGTAGGTGCAAAAGGAGCACTTGGTAAGTACTATCTCACTAATCTTATTGGCAACCCGCTGGATTCGGTAGTTGCTGCAGCAAGCCTTATCTTTGGCGGAGTTTTGGAAAAATGTCCTAATTTAAAAGTGTGCATTGTCCATGGAGGAGGGTATTTTCCATATCAATTCGGTCGTTTGGAACATGGATATAAAGTTCGTAATGAGCCTAAAATCAATGACGCCAAATCTCCCAGATCCTATCTTAACCAATTATATTTCGACAGTATACTCTTTGATTCGGATGCACTGGGTTACCTTGTCAAATTTGCCGGTATCGATCATGTAGTGATGGGAACGGATTACCCCTTTGACATGGGAGAAACAAGCCCCGTTGATTTCATAGAGAGCATGGGAGGCTCTTTAGAAAAGCAAAAATCCATACTGGGTAAAAATGCCGCCAAACTGTTAGGGATTTGAAATAAAGGCAAGTAGTAATATGAGCAAGTCTTTAGTTTAGGTATATAGAAGAATATTTCATGTTAGAGGGAGGGCTGTCAAATGTCAGAAAAGTTTCCACAGTTAAAAGTTGCTGCAGTTCAAGCTTCTCCGGTTTTTCTTGACAAAGATCAATCTACTTCAAAAGCATGCAAGCTAATTCGTGACGCTGGTAGTAATGGTGCAAAAGTAATTGTTTTCCCGGAGGGTTTCATACCTACACATCCTGTTTGGTACCACTTCCATGCTGGAACAGGATCTATTGCAACAAAATTAAGCATGGAATTGTTTAAAAACTCAGTTACCATACCGGGACCTGAAGTAAATGAACTATGCAAGGCTGCGCGGGATGCAAAAGCATATGTGGTTATGGGAGTTTGCGAAAAACTTTCAAATACTATAGGCACAATGTATAATACACAGATTTTCATAGGACCGGATGGCAGATATCTCGGCAAACATCAAAAAATCATGCCTACCGTTGGTGAGCGTTTTGTTCACAAGGATGGCTATGGGGACACTCTTAAGGTGTTTAACACAGAATCTGGTCCCATAAGCGGCCTAATGTGCAGCGAAAACTCCAATCCATTGGCAATCATGGCATTGACGGCTGAAGGAACGCGTATTCATGCTATGGCATGGCCTAATCATTGGGGAACACTTAGCCGCCCCATGAGAGAATACGTTAAAATAGCATCATTAAATTTTGCACAGGTGTCAAAGGCTTTTGTAATCAGCGCTTGTTCTACAGTGGATGAGCGAATGATTGAAATGATGCAATTAACGTCAGAACAAGAACAATTTATCCGAGACCCGGTAATTTCGGGGGGAAGCATGATTGTGGCTCCAGACTCTCAGATAATCGCAGGACCTATGGGTGATGAAGAAGGAATTCTATACGCTGATATAGATTTACAAGAGTGTGTTAAACATAAATTGCATCATGACTTTTCCGGTCATTACAATCGTGAAGACATATTGCAACTCTATATAAACAGGGATGCTCCGAAACTCTATAATGAATACTTTGGTAAAAGTGATACAAAAAAAGATTTTGTATGTTCAGATTCAGATGATGACAAGAATTGTTGTGAACAAGAAATCAATGTCAATGACAATCAACTGGATAATTGTTAATGGGATTAAGTAAGTTACTATACACAAGATCTTGACATGTTTCAGTGGTTTTAGTTATAACTGCCGGCAAGTCAATCTAACACTAGTGTTATTTACATTTAAGTTATATGGAAATCAGAGTAAGATAACTAAAAATGCTTAGAAGGAGTTTGTGAAATGGCCAATCAAACTAAACTCATTAAGAATGGAATTATTGTAAATACCATAGGTGAATTCAGAGCAAATATCCTAATTAAAAACGGGATAATTGCAGCACTTACTGATACTGAAATGCAAATTGAAACTGATGAAGTTATCGATGCACAGGGAAAATACATCATCCCCGGCGGTGTAGATGCCCACACCCATATGATGGATCCCGGTTATACCGAAAGGGAAGATTTTTCTACCGGAACCATGGCTGCAGCTCATGGAGGTATAACTACAGTTATAGATCATCACCGTACGATTCCAGCGGTTTATTCAGTAAAAGAACTAAAAGAAAAAATAGAGTATCTTAAAGATAAGGCTGTTGTAGATTTCGGATTAAAAGGCGGAGGTTCGCCGGATAATGTTAGCAAACTAAAAGATATGTGGGATGCCGGAGTAACAGGCTTTAAAATGTTTACATGCAATCTTCACGGAGTAAAAGCCATGCTTCCAGGTAATCTCTACAATACTTTTAAGGAAATTAAAAGAATCGGCGGGATTGCTCTTATCCATTGTGAGGATGATAGCATTACAAGCTTAAATGAGGAAAGATTAAAACAAGAAGGTAGAAATGACTATCTCTCCCAGTATGAATGGAGGTCAGCTCTTGCAGAACGGGTTGCAGTGGAAGCGGTAATATCCGTAGCCAAAGAAACCGGAGCTAGGGTGGTAATAGCCCATGTAAGTCAACCGGAACTACTGGAAAAAATTAAGGAAGCACGTGATGCAGGATTTCCAATATATGCTGAAAGCTGCCCTCATTACTTTTACTTAACGCTTGAAGATTTAGAGAAAAAAGGTCCATGGATGAAGTTTACACCACCAATGAAAACAAAAGAAGCAGTAACGGCTATGTGGGATTTATTCAATAAAGGTTATGTGACAACAATTGGTTCTGATCACTGTCCATATCCAAAAGCCGCCAAATTACCAGGTGAAAAAAACATTTGGGATGCTCCTAATGGTATTCCCGGTGTGGAAACTTCCATGCGGCTAATGTTAAATGCGGTAAATGACAAAAAGACCTCATTGAATAGAGTAGTTGAGACTATGTGTGAAAATCCGGCCAAAGTCTATGGTCTTTACCCCAAAAAAGGCACCATTGAGGTAGGCTCAGATGCGGATCTAGTTATTCTTGATATGGATAAGGAAGAAACGCTAACCAATGATAAGATTGTCTCAAAGTGTGGCTGGACCCCATATGACGGCATGAAAATAAAAGGAGTTCCTGCACTGGTAATGGTAAGAGGCCAAGTTGTTGTAAAAGACTGTAAAGTGGTCGGTAAGCCGGGCATGGGCAAGTTTGTTGCAAGGATTAAAAAATAAGAATATAAATATATGTGATTAGCAAGTAATAATTGTTAGAATGTCTTGGTATGAAGTGTATCAAAAACTTTGCTTACTACGTAAACCAAACTTGGTTGATTTCTAATAGCAAAAAATATTGATAGCGAGAAAGGAGATTTTATATGACCATTAAACTTGCGGTAGTGCAGCCCAAGACACATTATGGTGAGGGAAATGACAAAAAGAACTTACCTGAAGCTTTAGCACATGTGGATGAGGCTGCAAAAGGCGGTACAGACATTATATTTTTCCCTGAAACGTATCCAGGACCATGGCGTATGCCAATCACGTGGTCACCAATCCCTGATTTGCAAGCAAAGGCAAAAGAACATTCAGTGTATATAATAGCCGGAGCAGCTGAAAATTCCATTAAGAACCCTAAAAGGCACAATTTGGTCCATTATATAATCGACAGGAACGGAGAATTGGTAGGCAAATATCGCCGCACATCCCCCTACTCACCATGGGCATATCTGGGAGGGCCTTTGTGGAATCTGGATTATGAAGAATGTGATGAACTCCCCGTGTTTGATACAGAATTTGGAAAAATAGGATTACTCATTTGCAGTGAGGTCTACGTTCCCGAGTTAGCCCGAATACTTGCCCTAAAAGGTGCAGAGATCATTTTCATGCCTGCAGGAGGCATGAAAGTAGATCTTCAAAATACTTGGGGAACACTGATTTTTGCAAGGGCTATAGAAAACCTTGCCTATGTGGCAACAACCCAATGTATTTTTGGAGTTGAAGAAGGCCTTGCCATGGTTGCTTCTCCGGAAGAGATTGTTTTAAAAGAAAGCAAGCCCGGCATCTACCGTGTTGAGATGGATTTAGATAGAGTCCGCTGGTTGCGCGAACAAAAGGATGACATTAAGTATCCACTGCCATGGAAGACAAAGCCAGGTATTTTTCATCAGTGGCGCCGACCGGAATTGTACAAGAGACTTCTGGAAAAATAGATCGAAAATGAGGAACAATTTTAACTCTCTACCTTGGACTTTAGTCAAATATAAATAATAATTAGCACAGCAAAAAAAATAAGATAGATAGCCGTTTGCATGAAAAAAAGACGATATTTTAAAAGGAGGAAAGAAGCATTGAAATACACAACTTTTAAATTTAATGGCGCAAAAATAATAGGTGCCCTCTTAGATGACCACTTGGTGGATGTTCAGAGAGCCTATGCCCTGTACCTTTCGGAACAGGAAAAAGATAATCAAGCCGACGAAATAGCTAGAGTTATAATCCCCGGCGATTTTACAGAGTTCCTGGAAGCCGGTAAAAGGAGCTGGGAAGCAGCAAAAACAGCTTACAATTACGTAAAAGACATGGACAAAGAAACTCTGGGTATTAACGAAGAGTATATTTTTTACCCACTGAAAAAAGTAAAAATCGTAGAGCCCTTTAGGCCAAAAAGCATATTAGCACCGGGACCGGAGTTGGAAGACCCATCGGATAAAAACATGCACAATTATATTGAATTCTATCTGAAATCCGAACACGCTATAATTGGCCCAGGAGAACCAATTAAAAAGGAAAGCGAATCTGTTGGCAGAATCGACTTCGAACCCGAATTGGCGCTTGTTATAGGTAAGAAAGGTCGGTTTTTAAACGAGGAAGATATTCTAGATCATGTTTTTGGCTACACAATAGTGAACGACGTATATTCAATAGACAAGCTTCAAGTGGGCTGGGAAGGTACTATGTTCCATGTTAGATATGGAGAAGGAGCTTCCTTTGATAATTCAGCACCTATTGGCCCATGGGTCGTAACAAAAGACGAAATTGAAGATCCTGAAAACTTAACTTTAAGAAAATATGTCAACGGTGAACTAGTGGATGAGAGAAACACATCACAGCTCCTTAGAAAAGTTCGAGAATTTGCAAGTTATTGTTCTACTTTCTTAACTCTACAACCAAGTCTTATGATTTCCACCGGATACCCCAATGGTCCAGTATTCGGGAAGGACTCGGATGGTAAGCCGGTTATTAAGGATTTAAGAGAAAACCCCAGGTATCTAAATGCCGGTGACAGGGTAACTTGCGAAATAGAGGGCATTGGTAAACTAGATAACCCAGTTATTGAGCTTGATAGGGGGAATGTAAAATGAAATTAGTCAGCTTCAAAGAGTGTAATGAAATAAAAATCGGTATTTTGCATGATGACGTAATTTACGATTTAAGAAAAGTTTATGCATCTTATCTTAAAAGCCAAGGTGACAACTTAGCGGAAAAAATCGCTGCAGTAAGAATCCCCAGAAACATGGTAAAGTTGATCGAAGGAGGTGAAAAAGCATACGAAGCAGTTACTGAATCCAAAGAGTATATAGTTAGCATGGGCAATAAAGCTGAACAGGAGCTTAAAGGCAAAAAACTTGAGGATGTTGAACTTACAGCACCCTTGATACCCAGAACCATTATATGTGGTGGAGCCAACTTCCACGACCATCTTGATGAAACAAATAGGTCTAAACCCGATGAGGTAGAATTTTTCTTAAAATCACCTCTTTGCGTTGTGGGACCTAATGAAACAGTGGAACATGAGCCAAAAGTCACTCACAAATATGATTATGAAGTAGAGCTAGGTATAATAATTAAAAAACCCGGCAGGTTTATACCGGTAGAAAAAGCATTTGATTATATCTTCGGCTATACTATCCTTAATGATATTTCAGCAAGAAGTAGACAGGTTATACCATGGGGCGAGGAAAATTTCCAGTTAAGATTCGGAGAAGGTAAAAACTACGATACCGGTTCACCGGTAGGTCCATGGATAGTTACTGCCGACGAACTCGTAGATGTGAGCAATTTGAAATTAAGGACTCATGTTAGTGATGAACTAAGACAAAACAACAATACAAAGAACCTAATTTGGGATGTGCCCAATCTCGTAAGTTACTATTCTCAATTTATGACATTACAGCCCGGTTTCTTATTAGCATCAGGGACTCCCGGCGGACCTGCGTTGGGTTCAGATGTAGAGCTGGGTGCTGATCCTTATGAAAGAGAAGACGGGGTCAAACGTGGTGGATACATGAAACCCGGCGATGTAATGGTATTGGAAATAGAAGGCATAGGACAGCTTGTTAACCCTATTGATAAAGTTAGATAATAACATAAAAATAAGGAGGTCAAAAAAATGTTTAAAAAGAGCTTAACTATATTAGTAGTATCACTTCTGATACTTTCACTGGTAGGCTGTGGAAATCAAGAGTCAAATGTAGATAACGGGTCTCAAAGCCAGGATCCAAGTTCTAGTGGGAAAATTGTAATGAAAATCGCCCACGCAGCAAAGCCGGGTAGTGCTCGAGACTTAGGAGCCCAGAAGATCAAGGAAGTAGTTGAAGCAGAAACCAACGGTAATGTTGAAGTTCAGATATATCCTGCATCACAGTTAGGTGGAGGCAGAGACTTAATTGAAGGCATGCAGTTGGATACAATTGAAATGGTAATACTTCCGTCTTCCTTTTTAGGAGGCTTTCAGCCACTGACAACTATAATGGATCTTCCCTTCTTCTTGCCAGAAGATGTAGATGCACTTCTAAAAGTTGAACAAAGTGAAGCGGCTCAAAAATTATTGGATTCTACCGATGAGATTGGTGTCAAAACACTAATGATATGGCACACTGGATATAAGCAGTTCACTGCTAATAAACCTCTTGTAGCACCTGAAGATTTTAAAGGTTTAAAATTTAGAACAATGCCCTCGCCGATACAGATGGAACAGTACAATGTCTTAGGTGCAACACCAATTAACATGGAGTTTTCCGAAACATATAATGCACTACAAACCGGAGCTATTGATGGCCAAGAAAATCCCATTGACACTACTTATGATATGAAATTCCATGAAGTTCAAAAAGCGATTACTTTAACTAACCACGGAGTGCTGGACCAATTTATCATGGTCAGCAAGAATTGGTACGAAAACTTACCC
Organism: Thermoanaerobacterales bacterium; assembly: GCA_012839145.1. Classification (GTDB taxonomy): domain Bacteria; phylum Bacillota; class Thermosediminibacteria; order Thermosediminibacterales; family Tepidanaerobacteraceae; genus DUNY01. Next base: position 721 of record DUNY01000031.1, on the reverse strand, counting down.
ACTGAAATTCAGGATTCCATTGTGAAGGGTGTCGAAGAGGGAAGAAAAGTTGCATTGGAAATGACTCACGAGATCGAAAAGGAAGCTTTGCAGGAGTTCAAGGATAAAGGTTTAGAGATAGTGGAAATTACACCAGAACAGAGGCAGGTACTAATTGATGCAACAAAAGGGTTGAGAGGATTATATGTTTCAAAGTATGGTGATAAAGCTGCTGAGTTGCTTGAAGACTTTGATAAGGTAATAGAAGGAGTAACATCCAATTAAAGAAAAGTAAGGGATTTCTAGGTCTGCACTTTTCTGCAGACCTAGAAATCTTAAAACCCAAAAAAAGACGGGGTGAAAAAATGGTTGATAAAAAGATAAGAGATACAGGTAACTTTATTGTTGCAATCAGTATTATGTCAATCACCATTATAATTTTTATAGACGTAGTGCTCAGGTATTTATTTAAAAACTCACTTACTTGGGCAGAGGAACTTACTAGATACATTATGGTCTGGATGACCTTCATAGGTGCTAGTTTATGTGTTAGAGACAATATTCACGTAACTATGGACATACTGCTCAATAACCTTCCTAAGAAATACAAAAAACCTCTTTTATATTTTATTTATGCTGTAAGTGCAGCAGTTTGTTTATATCTAGCATATTTAGGCTGGAATATTATGACTAAAGTAAAAAACACAGGGCAAGTCAGTGCTTCTATGGAGTTTTTTCCTAT
>DUNY01000043.1 GCA_012839145.1 Thermoanaerobacterales bacterium | reverse complement strand
AAGGCCTTGACTTGCCGGAAGTATCCCTTGTAGCAATCCTTGATGCTGATAAAGAGGGCTTCTTGCGTTCAGAAACTTCCCTGATTCAGACCATAGGCAGAGCTGCACGAAATGTGGAAGGAAGAGTTATAATGTATGCCGATACTATAACCAGGTCCATGGCTCGAGCAATCAATGAAACCAACCGTCGGCGAAAGATTCAGATGGATTTTAATAAAAAGCACGGTATAGTCCCTACAACTGTTAAAAAAGCGGTAAGGGACGTGATTGAAGCCACCAAAGTTGCTGAAGATCAAGCTGATTACTTACCGGAAAAAGATGTAACAAGAATGAGCAAGAAAGAACTTAAGACCTTAGTGGAAAATCTTGAGAGACAAATGAAGGATGCGGCAAAGAACCTGGAATTTGAAAAAGCGGCAGAGCTGAGGGATTTGATTTTCGAAATAAAGGCAGAGGCTTTCAGTGTAGTTAAACGAGACTTTATTTAGAGGGGGATTTTACCTTCCTTAAGTTCCCATGCGGTGCCCGCACCACGATAAACGGAAGTGTCATTGCTATGAAAGCCCTGCTTCGTTGTCATCCTGAAAGCTTTGCCTGAAGGATCTAGTTATGTTATATTATTGTAAAAAGTATACAATTTTAGATACATCGAGAGGGATTTGAATAAATGGATAAGATAGTAGTTAAAGGTGCCAGAGAGCATAACCTTAAAAATATAGATGTAATGATTCCCAGAGACAAATTAGTAGTAATAACAGGCCTTTCCGGGTCGGGTAAATCCACATTAGCCTTTGATACAATATATGCTGAAGGGCAAAGGCGATACGTAGAATCACTTTCCGCCTATGCCAGACAGTTTTTGGGGCAAATGGAAAAACCCGATGTGGATTACATCGAAGGCCTTTCCCCGGCGATTTCTATAGACCAGAAGACAACCAGTAAAAACCCCCGTTCAACCGTAGGAACTGTTACCGAGTTTTACGATTACTTAAGGCTGCTTTTTGCTCGGATAGGTAAACCTCACTGTCCCAATTGCGGCAAGGAAATATCCCAACAAACTGTTGATCAAATGGTTGATGCCATAATGGACTTGCCTGAGGGAACTAGGATTCAAATATTGGCTCCGGTGGTGCGGGGAAGAAAAGGTGAACACCAGAAACTGCTGGAAAGAATCAAAAAGAGCGGTTTTGTACGAGTAAGGGTCGATGGTGAATTGCGTGAAACCAGCGAGGAGATTAAGCTGGAAAAAAACAAGAAACATCATATCGAAATTATCATAGACCGAATCATCATAAAACCGGGAATAGAATCCAGGATGGCTGATTCCATTGAGATAGCACTGGCTCAAGCTGAAGGTCTGGTAATTGCGGACATCATAGATGAGCAGGAGATATTGTTTTCCCAGAACTTTGCATGTGCGGATTGTAATATAAGTTTGGAAGAGCTTACTCCTCGTATGTTTTCTTTTAACAGTCCCTATGGAGCATGTCCTACCTGCAGCGGCCTCGGTATAAACATGGAGATAGACCCGGAATTGATTATACCCGATAAGGAAAAATCCATTGTCGAAGGAGCTGTGGCTCCGTGGAATAGCACTCCGGAAGGTTACTACTACCAAATGCTTCAGGCTGTGCTGGAACACTATGGGGAAAGCGTCGAAACACCCGTTAAAGATTTACCTAAAAAAGTAGTGGATGTAATTCTCTTCGGCTCAAAAGAAGAGTCCATAGAATTTTACTATAAGAGTCGTTTTCGTAAAAATACCCGTCATTACAGAGGATATTTTGAAGGTGTTGTAAATAACCTTAAACGACGCTATCAAGAAACGGCTTCCGGGTATTCACGAGAGGAAATAGAGAAATATATGAGCACCAAGGCTTGTCCAGCTTGTAATGGTGCCAGACTTAAGCCGGAAAGCTTGGCGGTGACCGTAGGTGACAAATCCATCGCTCAGATTAGCGCCCTTTCAATTCGTGAAGCCCTTAATTATTTTGAAAAGCTTTCCCTTACTCCGCGGGAAGAAATGATTGCACAGCAAGTCCTCAAAGAAATAAGAAGTCGTTTGCAGTTTTTAGCCGATGTAGGACTTGACTATATTACACTGGATCGTACATCGGGAACTCTATCCGGTGGTGAGTCACAAAGAATTAGACTTGCCACTCAGATTGGCTCACGATTGATGGGTGTGCTATATATACTTGATGAACCCAGTATAGGGCTGCATCAGCGAGATAATAACAGATTGTTAAAAACTCTGAAAGATTTGCGGGATCTGGGTAATACGGTAATCGTAGTAGAACATGATGAGGACACCATGAGAGCTGCCGACTATATCATCGATATCGGACCCGGTGCAGGTGAACACGGCGGCAGGATTGTTGCCTGTGGCCCTGTGGAAATTATACAAAAAAGCGATGACTCCATTACAGGTCAATATCTAAGCGGGAAAAAACAGATTCCAGTTCCCACAATCAGACGAAAACCCGGAAAAACATGGTTACAACTTAAAGGCTGCAGAGAGCATAACTTAAAAAACAACAATGTAAAATTCCCTTTAGGTTTATTTACATGCGTAACCGGCGTTTCCGGCTCGGGTAAAAGCACTTTGGTAAATGATATTTTGTATAAATCTTTAAAGGAAAAACTCTACAGATCCCGCAGCTTTCCGGGGGATTTCGATGAAATACTGGGTATCGAGCATGTAGAAAAGGTTATTAATATAGACCAGTCACCAATAGGAAGGACACCGCGGTCCAACCCGGCCACATACACCAATGTTTTTACTGATATTCGAGAAGTATATTCTATGACAACTGAGGCTCGAATGCGAGGGTATAAACCGGGTAGGTTCAGTTTTAACGTTCGAGGAGGCCGCTGTGAGGCTTGTAAAGGTGATGGCATTATAAAGATAGAGATGCACTTTTTAGCAGACATCTACGTGCCCTGTGAAGTGTGTAAAGGCAAGCGTTATAATAGGGAAACCCTGGAGGTCAAATACAAAGGTAAAACCATTGCTGATATACTTAATATGACGGTGGATGAAGCTTTAGAGTTTTTTGAAAATATACCTAAAATTAAGCGAAAGCTAGAGACCTTGAGAGATGTTGGCCTTGGCTATATAAAATTGGGTCAGCCTTCTACCACTCTATCCGGTGGTGAAGCACAGAGGGTTAAGCTCTCTACTGAACTTTCCAAAAAGAGCAATGGCAATACTGTATATATTCTTGACGAGCCTACAACCGGTCTTCATTCTGCTGATATACAGAAACTCTTGGATGTGCTCCAAAGATTGGTAGAAGGTGGAAGCACCGTTATAGTCATTGAGCACAACTTAGATGTAATAAAAACTGCCGACCATATAATTGACTTGGGCCCCGAAGGCGGCGACCGCGGCGGTGAGATAATTGCCACAGGAACTCCCGAACAGGTGGCGAGAAACCCGAATTCTTATACAGGCAAATACCTTAAAAAAGTACTGCATCCCAAGGGCTATACTTCCGGGAGAAAGCTAGCAGCTGCCGAATAAGAATAAGTGCCAAGGAAATCTCATGTTTCTAGAAAAATGGGCCTGTATAAACCCGCATTCAATCTGAAGTGATTTTGTGAGAATGCGTGTTTTTCGGAGACTTCCTAGGCACTCACTTATTCACTTAATCCCATATATTTATGCGCAAATGGGCAGTCAACACTTAACTTTACAGCTATAAATCTTCCCAAAACGAACAAAGTGTCTACAAGTTAACTTTAATAAAGGTTTTTCATCATTTTTTATGGGCGTGCAGACAATGCTTGAAGTATAGACCTGCGGCAATCGTAAGAGTATTTTTTATCGTATAAAGCTAAGGAAAGGGTCACATCTATGAATAAAGCAAAAAACATCGTGGCTTTGGGAGATTCTATAACATATGGTTACCCCTATACCCCTAAAGCCTCGTGGGTAAATATATTAGATAAAAAGATGAATATTAAAATCATCAACAAAGGCATAAACGGTGATACACTTGAAGGTATGTTGGAACGATTTGACCAAGATGTTAAATCTTTTACACCGAAATTTATGATAGTAATGGGTGGAACAAACGATGCCTTCAATGATGCCTCCGTAGACTCCATGAAATACAATCTAAAGCAGATAATTGAAAGAGCAATAAATTCCGGAATAATTCCAATTGTTGGTATGACCATTCCGGTGGACGAGCCTGTCATAGAACAAAAACTAATAAAATATAGAGATTTTATAAAGGATTTTTGCAAAAAAAATGATATATTAATTATTGACTTTTTTTCAGTTATGGTTGATGACAGAGGAAGAATAAAACAGGCACTAGACTTTGACGGTGTTCATCCCAATCGAGAAGGCTATAGAGTGATGGGTCAAGAGGCCCAAAGAACAATGCAAGGAAAGCACTCTGAACAGATCTGGTTATAAAAGATAAAAGCCCAGGCAGCTAAACCAAACATATGAGTGTTTTAACAACTAACTTGTGGCAATCCACTGGTAGTTAGTTTCTTGACATTGACATTTTAAAGCCATATAATAATGGTAAAATACTAAATGATGGTTCGAGTCCATTCATCTAAGGACAATAAACAGTCTATGATGGTTGGACCGATGAGTTTGTATAAGAAATTATCAAGCTTTCCGTGTTTGAGAAGAACCAATTATATCCTGCTTGCAAATAATTAAGCGTGCGTTATTTTTGGTTTGTTTTGATTCGCATGCTTATTTTTATTATGCCTAACAATAGTTTTATATGAAAAATATCTGAATAGTTGATACTCCTTGATTTAGATGTATTATTTATATTTCTATTTATTTATATTGGGTTGATAAGACCGGAAGAATACAATCAGTGGGGAAAGGTTGTCTTTATGAGAAGAATATTTATAGGAGCAATTGCCTGCTTATCAATCCTTTGTTTGACCTCTTGCCGTCCAAGTCCAACTCTGGAACAGGTTATACATACTCAACAGGCACCGGAGGTTGACTTGGAGTGTGAAACTAAAGTTACGGATAATCAACCAGAAACTTCTGAGAAAGTAGAAGACCTATCTCCTGAGGAAGAAGTGGACGAATCTCAGACACAGAGAGGTCAAGAAAGGGATGCGCCTGTACTGGGTGAGCAGGAAAGTGAAAAGATAACTTCAGATGTAGAATATGATAAGGACTCATCTTTGAATATAAAGACCGAACAGAAAAAAGACGATGTACCTGCTCAGGACGAAAGCGGAGCCGGGAATCTTATGGCTAACGTTGAGGCAACTGCCGGGTTATCAGAAGATCCAAACGCCAAACACATTGTTGATGCATATGGGAGGACGGTCGAAATACCTAAAAATGTAAATAGGGTTTCCGCTTGCGGGGAAGCAGCATTACTGGTGCAAATGCTGGGAGGTAGTGAACGTTTAGTTGCCACATCAAAAAGTTTCACTGATAATACTATTGTTTCGGAAATATTCGGCGACGAAAACATTGCTAAGGTGCCGGCATTATGGACAGGTAGCGGAGCAAGTGAGATTTCTGCAAGTAAGTTTCAAGCCTTGATTGCTGCTGGGCCTGAGGTATGCTTTGAATTCAGCGGTCAGGAAACTTTCACCCAGGAACAGGTTGATATGTTGCATGAGAAAGGCATAGCCTATATAGTTCTGCCAAGTTTTAACACTGCTGACAATATCAATTTGTCAGTGCAAATAGTCGGTGATGTCCTCGGTGATAAAAGCAGCGAGGGAGGGCTAGATGCCCCCGCTATTGCTCGAGAATATATCAATTTTTGTAGATCCATTGTCAACGACGTCAGCCAAAGAGTGCCACGTTTTGCTCACAATCAGGTGGACTATAACAATGATAAATACAAAAACGGGGTTAAATATCTTTCCGGGACATATGATTCGGGCAAGTATTCTTTGTTTATATCTGAATGGGATGATTCCGCCTACTACAAGATGTACAGTGAAAACCGTATAACCATGGAAGGAAAAGGTGTTGCTCTGGCTCGCAGCGGATATTCCACAAACCCGCTGAGCTATTACATGAGCCTTGCCGGGGTTGTAAACACATCGGCTATCTACCAAGATTTTAATGTAGAAAGCAGATGGTTCGTAAGCCCATTGGCTCCAACGACGCGCCTGTTGACTTATAGTGGGGGTGTTGGAACTGTACAGGCCACCAATGAGCTGTTAACCAAAGTAGGAGAAATCCAACTGGGCTCAACCGATTTTCCGGCAATAATCGTTGCTAACCATGAAATCAAAGAAAAATTACAAGCCGACCAGATGTGGAAAAATTATGGCAAGGTTACCTCCAAAAGCGGTATTATAAGTGACTATGGTTTTCTGGATGAGGATGGTAATATTGTAAAAACAACCATAGTCGGTGATTACCGGATATATGTTAATCCCAGCGGCGCAGCCAGTTGGACCAACGGTTCTGTGGAAAGTATTATTGAGCCAATTTGGTTAGCTTGGAAATTTCACAATGCGTACACCGAAGAGGAGGTGCGTGAAACTGTGCGCACATTCTACAGAAAATTCTATCGCTATGAGCTTTCTGAAGAGCAGATAGACCGCATTCTTAATGAAAAGTAACAAGTACTAAGCAGAGAGGGGATGGAACGGCAATTTTTAAGAAAAAGCTGCAAGACAATGCAGACTCCAAAATCCAAATGCAAATTGATTTTGGAGAAAAGAACACTTTTAAAGATGAAGAGACAAGGCGCCTTGGAGTGAGCAAGAAGAACAGAAGCATCGTCATCCTTGCTATCAGCTTAGTTCTGGTTTACATATACTCAGTCTTTTTTACGGTAAACCTCTATGGGAACAACCTATCTTTAGCATGGTATTTGCAAATTGTCTCTCGAAAGATACAGGATTTTTCTAATTTTATTCTGAGCCGCGGTGCTACCAATGGCATTCACTTCACCATATTTCGACATATGATTGTTGTTTTAGTGGGTGCGGCGCTAGCCGGCTGCGGAGCAGTTTACCAAGGATTATTTCGCAACGCAATGGCCGGCCCCAGTACTTTAGGCGTACAGGCCGGCGGCCTATTAGGCGGGATGTTATATGTATATTTTTTCACCGACAGCAGTTCCATTAGTATCAAATATAGCGAATTACAGGCTGCTTATCAGGAAATGGATGTTTTTCACCGCAACATGCAGGGGATATGTATATTAGTCGGCTGTTTCGTAGGTATTATTCTCGTTGCCGGTATTTCAAAAATGGCCAGCCGCGGGAAACTATCTACTTTGCCACTGATCTTGACAGGGTTTCTCTTTTCCTCCCTGATAAACAGCGTAGCAGGGCTTATGCAATACTATATGGTGCTGACCAATCCGGGAGATTTGCGTTCCAATGCCATGCGTAGTTTAATGATGGGCACGTTTGACAACACATTTACCCTGGAGCACTTGCTATTAGTCGGCATGCCGATTCTCGTCTGTCTCTCAGTACTTCTCAGCTTGCGCAGCAAAATCAATGTACTTGTATTTGGTGATGACGAAGCCCTCTCCATGGGCATGCGTGTGAATTTGTTTCACAACATACTCTTGACCGTATGTACAATTATGGTAGCGGTGACCATTTCTTTCTGCGGCCAAATTGGATTTATTGGATTGATAATCCCACATATCGGCAGACTGCTGGTGGGACCTGATTACCGAGTCTTGCTTCCTACCTCTATGATTCTTGGAGGAATAGTAATGCTATTGGTCTATTCATTTGCCATATCAGTGGGCTACGGGTCAAATATTAATCTTGCCACAAGTTTAATCAGCGGTACGCTCTTTATCATTTTTTTGATTACATATAGGAGAAAAAGAAATGCAGACTGGGCATGATGTAATTAATAAAAGCAGCTTGCATATCTTCCGTGCTGAAGAACGGCACAGAACGCGCAGGCTGCTTGTCATAAGCATAGCAGCATTTGTTCTGCTGTTTGCATTTTCCATGTGTCTGCGCACCTCGCAGGTCGACTTGATTTCACCCGTAGTGGCTATGCAAAACTTATTCACTTGGCTAAAACTTGTAGTTGCTAAATGGCTTGACCTGCCTCTTTATCTGGAGAGCGAGGCAATCATCTCCAAATTGCCTTTCTATTTTGAAACGGTAGCTCGTTTCAAAATTAGTGTAATCACTGTAGTTTCTGGTATGATGCTGGCGTTGGCGGGTGCCTTATATCAGGGGGTATTCCGCAATCCTATTGCCGCACCGACTATGCTTGGTGTGGCCAGCGGCATTGAACTGGGAATTCTTGTGATGGTCCTGAAATATGCAAACGCCGCCTATTCCATGACAGCAAAACGCTACCGATATTGTTACAGTTTTGCTCTGGTGATTTTACTTATTGTGATGTTAACAGGAAAAATAGCTTCACGGGGTAAAAAATTTGCTGTCACAGACATGCTTTTGGTAGGGGCGGCAATTTCACAGATTATCAATGTACTAATCTCCTATTATCGTTTCGAAATGGAAGATGAATTACTTATTGTATTTCAGGAAATATCTTCTGGCATTTATATTAACATACAAACAATTAGTTTCATTATATTAGGCGTGGCTTTCATAGTTAGTGTAATTCCCATTCACTTGTTGCGCTATAGTTTCAATGCAGTTTGCTTTTCCGACGATGATGCCTTTACTATGGGAATCAATCCGCGGATCATACGCTTTATCGCCCTTATTTGCGGTACCATCATGATCACTGCAGCAATGGTACATTGCGGAAACGTAGGTATGATTTCTTTGATTGTCCCACACATCTGCCGCTATTTGTTTGGCTCCGATTTTAAAAAAATATACTATGCCAGTGGGATCTTTGGAGGTATGCTGTTGCTAGCCTGTCGCGATATCTCCGGTCTGTTTTATTTTGGCTATTCCGGTGTGCTTCCCATCGGTTCAATTGTCAGTATGATTGCCGCACCAATTTTTGTGATAGTGTTGCTTCAGCAAAGGAAGGGTTGGGAATGAAACTCGAACTGCACAATGTTTTTTGTTGTTATGATGGGTACCCGCCTGTGCTTAAGGATGTGAATTTCTCTGTATCAAGTGGAGAAATCTGCTGCCTCCTTGGCCCTAACGGCGTGGGTAAAACCACATTGTTTAAGACTATATTAAAGTTAATAAAAAAACAGCATGGAGAAATCTTAATCGACGGTGAGAACATCGATCACTGGTCCCCCGGTAAAATGGCAAAACATATGGCCTATGTCTCGCAGTTTCATGTGCCGCCTTTCCCTTATAAGGTGAGAGATGTCGTACTATTAGGTCGTATCAACAGCATCAGCTACTTTGGACAACCTACTGATCTTGATTACCGAATCGCTGAGGAGGCTATGGTCGATATGGGCATTGATCATCTGCATGATAAAGCCTATACTGACATTTCAGGTGGTGAAAGGCAATTGGTAATGCTGGCACGTGCATTAGCCCAAGAACCGAATTTCCTTATTCTTGACGAACCTACTGCCAATTTGGACTATGGCAATATGATTCGTGTGATGAGCAAAATCCGTCATTTAAAGGACAAGGGTATTGGGGTCATAATGACCACCCACTCTCCGGATCATGCCTTCATGTGCCAATCGACAGTCGTTATGCTTCAAAAGGATGAACCCCTATTATTCGGTTCTTGTACAGATGTCATCACAGAGAAGAATCTTAAGGATGCTTATGGCATTTCAGTAAAATTGGTGGAGTTTTTCGATCACAAAGGGCGGCTGATGCGTATGTGTTCACCGATTATCGATTAATACAGGCAGTTTATAGAAAGGAATAAAAAACAATGAAAAAAACAAAAAAACCTTTTATCAACTGGGAGGTGCTGGCACAACTGGTCATGGATTCACAACAGGATCAGCAGCGCAAGAAAGGTATCGGCACAGGCTACGGAGCTTGGGATGATCATGCGGCATTTTATGACCAGATGGCCAAAATGGAAGCTCGTTTTACATTAAATCAGATAAATTGTTTCGATACGGATCCATACGATAGTGTCTTGGATGTAGGATGCGGGCCGGGACGTATCACTGTACCCATGGCTAGCCGGGCGAAGAGAGTAACTGCCTTGGATTCTTCATCAAAGATGTTGGAGTATTGTATGAAAAACGTTAAAGAGGCAGGTTTGACTAATGTCACGCCCAAGCTGCTGGATTGGCATGAAGTGGAGCCAGGCAAAAACCTTGAACAACACGACATTGTTATTTGCTCACGTTCTCCGGGAATGAAAGACATTATGAAACTGTCGAAATTGGCACGCAAATATGTAGTCCTAATCAACTGGTCTAATAATGCACCCTGTATCCCCATGATAGTGGGCTTTCTCTTCGACGGTACCGAAGAAGAGGATGATGAAAAGCAACGTGTCAAATATAGTTGTCGCGATAGACGCCTAGGTAACAATCTGCTCTATAACCGTATCTACGATTTGGGCTTTAATCCAAATCTTAAAATCGTGGAGGATGGTTTCACTAAGGTTTTTAACAGCCGTGAAGAGGCTTATGAGGATCTGCGACGTCTGCGACCAAATATGCCGGCAAACAAAATGCCAATTTTTAAAAAGAATGTTGATAAATTTCTTGCAGAAAATCCAGATGGTAGTTTTACCTATCTGGCAAAAACAAAAACGGTGGTTGTTTGGTGGAAACCGGAAATAGAAGAATAATCACAAATGAATGATTGATGAGGTATTAGTGTGAAAATGAACAGAATGCAGCTAAATATAAACGAAGCAAAGCCGGGAAAACCGGAAACGAGAATAAGCGACACCAAGGTGAAAAAAGCACGTGGGTTGCTCAATAAAATTATGGATAATATCGAAACTGCAATTATCGGGAAACGGTCAGTGGTAGAATTGGTGGTACTTGCTCTAGTCAGTGGCGGTCATGTGCTCATAGAAGATGTGCCGGGTGTCGGAAAAACCAGTCTGGTGCACGCCTTGGCGAAATCCGTGTCCTGTGGTTTTAAGCGTATTCAATTTACACCGGACATTATGCCTTCAGATGTCACCGGTTTTTCCATATACAATCAAAAAACCGGTGAGTTCGAATTTCGTCCCGGTGCCATTATGAGCAATATCGTGCTGGCCGATGAAATAAACCGTGCCTCAGCCAAGACACAGTCAAGCTTGTTAGAGGCGATGGAGGAACAGCAGGTTACTGTTGATTCAAATACCTATATACTCAAGCAACCCTTTATGGTACTGGCTACCCAAAACCCGCTGGAATCGTTCGGCACCTATCCTCTGCCGGAAGCGCAGATTGATCGCTTTTTAATCAAAGTATCTATTGGTTATCCTACGCTGGATGAGGAGATGAAAGTGGTAGCAATGGATCGCAATATCAAGGAATATCTGCGACCTATGGTTACGAGAGAGGATGTGCTGGCATTAAAAGAGGCAGCAAAGCAGGTCTATGTCAGTCCGATGGTCATAAAATATATTGTAGAGATTGTTACCGCTACTCGCAATCATCCTGACATTTTGTTGGGCAGCAGTCCTCGCGGCGGTATTGCCCTTTACCGCCTCTGCTGTGCTTATGCCCTCTACCAAGGTCGCAGCTATGTAATTCCTGATGATGTGAAATGTTTGGTGCCATATACTCTTTGTCACCGGGTGATACTTTCTCATGAAGCAAAAACCAGTAAAAAGACCGCCGCCCAAATTATTGCCTCAATACTTAACAGCATTTTGGTGCCGATGGTTCGGGAGTAGGACAAGTTAATGAAAAAAATAAAGAGAAAAACAAACCTTAAGTTTACGCAAAAACGCCACCTACTGCCCATACTGATACTTTATATACTGATTTTGGCGTGTGCCGCTTTGCCAGCGGTCTATATGAGCAATATCTATGGCTATTTACCAGTTTTATTGGTGCTTTCAGCCGTTGTGGTTTCCTTTGCATACGGATTGCTTTTGCAAAGATGCATTTCCTATATGGAAATGTGCAACCTTGAAATTTGCGAAAGAGGTACCGCTGTTAAATTTACTGTTAAGGTGAAAAATCGTTCAATTTTGGTGTTTCCAAAGTTAGAAGTGCTATTGTATGTCTCTGATTTATTTGGGAATGTCGACGCTGTCAGAACTACGAGTCTTACACTGGGTTCCTACGAACAGCGGCAATTAAATTTTACAGTGCGTTTCGACCACATCGGCACTTACAGTGGCGGCTTGCAGCAAATTAAGGTCTATGACATTTTAGGTATCTTTACCTTTGTAATTGAAAATGACAAGCGATATAAGGTGCAGGTTGCTCCGAAGATTTATGACTTGTCCGGATTGAAATTATCTGAAAATGCCCTGTTAGAGAGCCAGTATTCTCTTGTGCCTTCCACAATAGATGGCATGGATTATTGCGGTGTGCGTGAATATGTGCTTGGTGATCCGATTAAGATCATACACTGGAAGCTCTCCGCTCACAGTGGAACATATATGACAAAACAGATGGAAAGTTATGGAACCAGCGGCATTTCAGTAGTTCTAAATTTTATCTCGCCTGCATATTCACCGGAAACGTTGATGAGTATATTTGACTGCTTAGTTGAGACCGGATTGTCCGTTTGTAGTTATGCTAAGAAAAACGGCATGGATTACGAAATCCTCTATTATGACCGAAATGAGCAAAAGCGGCGCTATAACCCCGCTGATTTGCATGATTATAGGGAATTAATGGCCTTGTTACCCATAATAACCACGGATCCTGGGACCTGTGATGCAAGTCGGCTTCTTCGTGAAGAAGCAAATTCACTGTATGCCCAAAGTAATATTGCCTATTGTACAGCCTTTCTCACCGAAGATGCGATACAAACCTTGCTGCAGATAAAGAATGCCAAAAGAAATCCTTTACTCTTTTTTGTAGTGCCAAAGCAAGCATATGGTGAACATCGGGTTGAATTATTGAGGCCGCTTAAGCGGTTAGAGGCAGTGGATATACCTTACTACGTAATATCTTCCGCCGATGAATTGAGCAAAGAAGGTTAAGCTTATGGAACTGCTAAAGTATTTAAAATATAGCACATGGGACTATGTTCTGTGTATATTGATGACAACAAGCCTAACGATCAATGTTTTTCAGGCTTTTTATCTTCCCGCTGATCTGGCGGTCAATGGTATGTGGTTGTTTGTAGTGATGCTACCGATTTTTTTGATTTTGTTCCTGTGCAGCTATAACAAAAGAACTATCGCCGTTTCTATCGTTGCTTTTATTGCAGTAGTGACGCTTGCATTATTTTATATCAAGAGAAATCAGATTTTTGCTACCTTACCCACTGATCCAGAGGCAAATAGCCATGTATATTATACCATTGTGGTCTTTTTTGCAATTCTGGTTTTCTTACTTTCACGGACTAGGACCGGTGCTGTGCTGCTTTTTATACTGGGTAGCAATATTCTGGCTGCGGTGGTTTTTCTTGGGTATGAACATTTTCTCTGGGGATTTCTGCTGTTTCTTTGGGCTTCAGCTACAATGCTGGTCTGTAAGACATATCAACACAATGTATTGCATACCATAACGATAAAAACGTCCTTTGCAGCATTCTTTGCTATAGCAGGGCTGCTGACGGCACTGACAGTGGGCATAGGATTGGGTATTTACGCTGTGGCAATAGAGCCACTTGACTTACCCACTCGAGAATTAAAGCTTATAACCCGCCTTCAGTCCTTAGAGGTACTTGAAAAAACCGGGGTATCATCTAAGCGCATCTTGATTGACCCTGAACAAAGCACTCAACGTACTGACGATACTAAGCGTACCTCGCAAAAACAGGGCGAGGATCCGACGGATAGGTTACAGACTCACGACGAAAACCTCCAACTAGACCGGATGTCATCTGATCACCAAATTGATCGTATAGATCCCCAAAATAATCAGCAATCGTTTTATGCAATCAAGTATGCTCAGCGCTTTCTTACAAACTACTATTCGATAATCGCCATCCCGCTGGTCATAGCGGCAATGGTATTAAGCAAACTTTTGATGCGCAGGTACTGGTATCAAAAAACTCTACAAAAGAACAAAAAAAACCAAGTGATTGATTTTTATCATTTTTACCTACAGAAATTCAAATGGCTTGGACTTGAAAAAAGAAAATCTGATACACCTCTGGAATATGTGAGTAGAAGCGCTCGTCGACTAAAGTATTTCACACAAGGTAAGGCTGATATGAAAAGCCTTACTGAGATATATATAAAAGCTAATTACGGCGATATAGAGGTAAGTGATACGGAATACGAATTATACCTATCCTTTCATCAGGGATTTTATAAAAATTGCAAAGCTTATTTAGGCCCATTTCGCTACGCTCTTAACTTCTTTGTTTTATAGTCATTTTAAAAAGTGCATAATTGTTTATGCAATTATAATAAAAACAAATATTTAAGGAGGACAACATGTTTAAGAAAAAAGAATATCTAATCAGTTTGTTAGTAGTCTTGACACTTATATTTTTCATGGCGAGCGTTGCTGGCGCAGCCGACGCAACTTGGACCCATCCCACCTCACCTATGGTGGTAGACAAGAGTGTCGTGACAGTGGCCGCGCACCGTGCCGCACAAACTGCTCCGGAATTTTTAGGTGCAAACTTAGTCACTTCTGCTAAGCTGGTCGACTCGACGGGAAAGACAGCTGCTGAAGTATTCGAATTAGCTAAAACTAAGCCAATGCTAGGTGTTTTTGGCTCTAGTGCTAATGCAAACCCCGACCCATATATTTATAACTATTTTTATAATACATATGCTGCTGCCTATGGTAAGACCCTCTCTGCTGATCATGTCTATGATACTGCAACCGGCAATCCATTCCAGGCTGACACCACCATCGTACCGGAATATGGCACTTCGATATCGCTAGTGCGTCGACCTGACATCTTGTTTGGTACCGGCGCTGCTGCTGATGGCGGCACATATGTAGAGTTGATTGCAGATTTACCGGAAAATAAGGACGATGACCCCAACAATGATTATAACCCTAGGCTGGTGGCCTATCAGATTACCACTACCTATGATATGATTTCTGCGCTACAAAACTTAGCAATGGAAATGCAGGAAATTATTGTGGAGAGCAATGGTAAAAAAACAGCTCGTTATGGCGATCCAACAATAATCGCCGGTAATTACGAAAAATACATCAAGGGTATTCAATTCTATATTCTTTCACAACTTGAATCCAAGGGCATACAAAAAAAGACTGTTGCTATTATAGACCCTAAGGACTTAGGTGATGGGACTTTTACTGCATTTAACAGCAATGTACCCTCTGGAACTGCTGGATCTACTAGAGCTGCCGAATATGTAGAAACTACTACAACCAATATCATAGAGAAGTTAAATATAAAAAATGTGGGTACAGCCGAAACACCTGCGTATAAGTTGACCGCTCAGGAATTGACAAAAGCGGACGTAATATTTATATCCGGCACCCAGGGTGCTGTTATGACTGAAGATGAATTTGTCACAATGTTGGTCGACACTTACAAAATCAATAAAGATGATATTCCTACTATCTATGCTACTAACCCTAATGCTGTTTACGGAATCATTATGAATTCCACGGAAAACGCATTGGGTTTTGGCGTATATCAGGGTTTCATCTACTTCGATGATCTGGGCTTTAATCCAATACATGCAGCGGCTTTCTTTTATGAAAACTTTTATCATTTGACTGATGCTAATGCCTTGCAGTCTGCAATTTCAGCTAACTTTCAGAATGCCTCCCTGCCGGACAAGGTCACTACAGATTTAAGTAATTACAGCAGCAAGGATTTCGAAGCTAAGCTGGCCGAAGGTATGAAGTATTATGAAAAGCATGCCGATAAATATGCAGGTACCAAGCTTGAATGGAATGTAGATTGGATTCGTGGTTTTGGTGCAGCAACCACCGACAGCAGCTTTGTCGATATTGCAAATCATTGGGCCAAGGATTCCATTGATGCGGTTGTATTACGCAAGCTGCTCAACGGTGTTTCTGATACCAGATTTGCACCGGAAGAAAAAACATCTCGAGCTATGTTAGTTACAGTATTACACCGTTACGACGGAATGCAGAAAGCAGAATCTAGCAAATTCACTGATGTTTCGCCTGACACCTGGTATTTCGATGCAGTATCCTGGGCTGCTGCTAATGGCATTGTCAAGGGCACTACGAAGAGCACCTTTGCACCGACTAACGATGTTACTCGCGAACAATTAGCAACCATTTTGTATCAGTATGCACAGTACAAAAACATTGTCAATGACATTAGCGGAGATTTGAGCGACTTCAGCGATAACGCCAGCATGTCTGCTTATGCGGTCGATGCAATGAAATGGGCAGTCGGTAATGGTATAGTTACCGGCAAGTATGACAACTGTATAGATCCCCAAGGCATTGCTACCCGTGCTGAAGTAGCAGTTATGCTGCAAAGATTAATCGACTTGGTTGAGTAATATCTATTGCTGATAAGAATGACATCAAAAAAGCCTGCACAATAACAGTGCAGGCTTTTTTAAAGCTAATATTTATGAGGCCGTGTCACAAATGTTTGACTTCCCTAGATAACAATCATAAAATAATCGTATGGGCTCTTGAATTATTGCATGTGATATGGTAATATAATTAGTGCATTTGATGCACAAAAAACCCATGTGCCGAAGTGGTGGAATTGGCAGACGCGCTAGATTCAGGGTCTAGTGTCCGCAAGGATGTGCGGGTTCGAATCCCGCCTTCGGCACCAAAAACGACAAGGATAACAGAGCTTAGGAATATAATTTCCATGCTCTGTTTTTTGTTCTCCGGGGCCATTTCGATGTCCAAAAGCAGGTACTAAATAAAAAGGCAGGAACTAACGC
The DNA here is from genome assembly GCA_012839145.1 of Thermoanaerobacterales bacterium. Classification (GTDB taxonomy): domain Bacteria; phylum Bacillota; class Thermosediminibacteria; order Thermosediminibacterales; family Tepidanaerobacteraceae; genus DUNY01. Next base: position 2,683 of record DUNY01000043.1, on the reverse strand, counting down.
TATTGTGAGTTAAAGACGTTATATTTGATAGACTTTTGCCGGAAGAGGCAAGCGATATTTTTTCTTATTACTGTTTTATATGAGTATCTAACAACAATTTAGCAATGCTTACATAATATTATGATATATGATAGAATAAAATCGTTGGACATTTGATGTGTTCTGTAAATTTTATTCGTTTTGCGAGATGATTAGTCTAGTGTTATCAATGGATAAAATCAATTTACCCAAACTGGGGCATAGAAATATTAAAACTTCTCTTTCCGTGTTTTTTGTATATTGTTATTTAAACTCATGACCTCAATTCTTGCTAAAATTGGCATAAAGGGTGTAAATTCTAACCTTGCAACAGCAATTCACTGTAAAAACCTTAGCTGCTGGTGCACTTATCAATGCTGGTACATTTGTAATGCTATGGAAACAAATTATTAAGGGATTTTTAATGAGTTAACTTATTAGAAAATGTCAAGTTAAATTAAGACAATAAGACCTTGAAATTCTGCCAGAGGTCTTGTTTTTTACAAATAATCCTAAGATAAATCTGTTGAAGTTTCATTTGATGTAATCGGTTCTATGTGGATATCGATGTAATGGACCCCTGTAAAATGTCTCCTGATCTCTTCTTCAATCAAATGATGCAGCTCATGGGATTCGCCCACTGACATCTTGGGGTCTACCAGTATGTGCAGGTCTAAGGAAAAATCATCTTCCCTTCCCCGGGAACGAACCCGGTGACAATCTAAAACACCTTCAATTTGAGACACCAATGCGATCACTTCTTCCGGGTCTATTACTGCTGCATCGCATAATACCTTGCTGGAATTTACCAGAATTTCAACGGCTGCTTTTATAATAGCGATTGATATAATGAAAGAAATAATCGGATCAAGAATGGGGTAACCAAGTTTGACGGCAATCAAGCTCAGTATAACTGACAATGAAACATAAACATCACTTTTAGTATGAATAGCATCGGAAATAAGAATATCACTGTGAAGTCTTTTACCTTCACGCGTTTCATAAATTATGACAAAGATGTTTATAGCCATTGTTATAATCATTACTATGAAACTATTGGCATCAACCTGCGGTACAATAGGGTTAGTCAGTTTAGCTATACCGCTTTTTATAATGTTGGTGCTTACTATAAAAAGCAACAAGGCTATTCCTATTGCAGTAAAAGTTTCAAATTTTTTATGTCCGTAAGGATGGCATTCATCGGCAGGTTTTGCAGCCAAAGCAGTTCCAACCAGCCCTACTATATTTGAACTGGCATCCGAAAAGGAATGAAAACCATCGGCAACCATACTGGCTGATGATATAGTGTAACCGACGATAAGTTTCATTATTGAAACGGCGAAATTCAGGCAGAGAATAATCCAAAGCACCTTATTAATTTGTCTAATCCTATCATTACCCTTTTCAGTGTTCATAATGATTACCTCCACAATAAGTTTATAAATCAGGGCTTTCTTTGATACAAAACTGTTACTAGTATAAAAAAACTTGTGGGTTGAGTCCCACAAGTCATCAAAACTTGCTGCAAAAACGCCCGACTCTTATAAAGGAGTCTGTTCTCATTAGAATGATAACACAGATTGCTTATCTTAGTCAAGATAAAAAATAGCTCATTAAAATAAATCATGAAACCGGTAGAACACGGACGTACAGGGTTGAAAAAAAACGAAAAATAGTCTATTGTTTAAGAAGATATTAGCAACAATCCATTAGATAGAACAATTTGAACCGATGAGGGGTGTGTTTGTGAAATATAAAGCAGTTATTTTTGACCTTGACGGTACTTTGCTTGATACTCTTGAAGATTTGGCCAATTCTATGAATCATGTACTCAAAAGTCAAGGGCTACCTATTCATGACAGAGAAAAATATAAATACTTTGTTGGTAACGGAATGTACAACCTTGCATTGAGAACTCTTCCACCTAACAAAAGAGAAGAATCCTATGTAAGACACTGCCATGAGTTAGTGAAGGAAACATACGGTAAAATGTGGGCTGATACTACTCAACCCTATACAGGCATTCCTGAGTTATTGGATAGGCTTACAACATTAAGATACAAACTGGCAGTGCTTTCAAACAAACCTCATGAATTTACGTTATTGGTAGTGGAAAAGCTGTTGGAACGTTGGAGTTTTGATGCTGTCTTAGGGGAAAGGACCAGTGTTCCGAGGAAGCCCGACCCTGCAGGAGCTCTGGAAATAGCAAGCCTTTTAAACATTCCTCCGAAAGAATTTTTATACTTAGGTGATACAGGTATTGACATGACCACAGCAAAGGCTGCCGGCATGCATGCTGTCGGAGTCCTCTGGGGTTTCAGAGAGGCTGATGAGCTACGAAAAAACGGTGCTGATGTACTAATAGAAACACCCACTGATCTTTTCAAACTGCTAAAATAAAAAGTTATTCAAAAAGAAAAATTCCTAGGGCTTCATACGTGGCTGCATCTACATTCCCGGAGGGATCAAGTCCGTTGGCTTTTTGAAAGGCCATAACAGCTTCTTTGGTTTTGTATTCATAAATGCCGTCATAAGGTCCATTGTAAAAACCGTATCCTGAAAGACGCTTTTGCACTTCTACTACATCAGCCCCCTTGGAGCCTTGTGTAAGTGGATTTAAACCAAAGGTAAACGGTCCGTCCACTCCTCCTACAATAAATACTTT
>DUNY01000405.1 GCA_012839145.1 Thermoanaerobacterales bacterium | reverse complement strand
AGAGGCGCTGGTGAAGGCTGTGATAAAATTATTAACTAAAAAATTCGGAATGCTACCGGATGAATTTAAGACAAGAATATCAAAGCTAGACACCGTAACTTTAGAAATCATAATTGATGATATATTAGAATATCAAAGCTTGGAAGATGTTAAAAAATACATTAGCTGACATACATTCCAATCATAGTGCAAGAACTCAATCAAAGTATAAAGTTTCATTACCATGCATAAAAAAGTTTCGGAGAAATAATACAGAAGAAATTGACAATAGAACATTGGATGTCGTTTTCAAGGTTCTTTTGGTATGAAATGGCTCATTTAGCAACAAATCCGGCTAATCTGTTACTAAATGGAGGTGATATCAAATTGAAATCATATATCATAAGAATCGAATTAGAAGAATCGAATCCACTAATTTGGAGAAGAGTCATCATGCCAGCTGGAGCAACATTTAATAGGCTTCATGATGTCATACAGAACGTGACAAACTTTCAAAGTGGGTATCCAGGTTCAGGGTATCATCTGTTCGAATTTGACCTATCTAAAGAGAATATGATAGTCACCAATAATGAAGAAGCATATCTTGAGCATCAGCACTACAAAAAGAATAAGAAGATGTATGAAGTGCGGCTAAAAACGATGTCACCGAATATGCTGGAATTCGAAAAGCGTTATCAGGAAAGATTGAAAATTGAGGTGCGTAAGCCTACGGGGTTAAAGATAGATAATTATCTTGAGAAACATAAAGAAATAAAGTATACCTATGACTTCGGAGATAATTGGCATTTCAAGGTGAATCATGAGCAGATTGTAGATGATTATTATTTTGGTTATCCAACACTTCTTGATGGCGCAGAAACAGCACCACCTGAAGATGTAGGTGGGATCCACGGTTATTATGAATTTCTGGAAGTGTATCGTAATCCCAAACATCCAGAGCATGAAGAGATGAAGGCCTGGGCTGAGTCGCAATATTTCAGAAAGTATGATCCTAACTGGATCAATGAAAGTCTCAAAGGGCTTAAGTATCGGAAGACCGAGTGGGATAAGATCAATCATGAAAGGTACCAAATTATAGAAGATAAATACAGGAAAAAATAATCCTGTATAAATTATATGCCGGTATATTAGAGGTGCCGCCAATCAAAATCAGAAAAACTGAGAACAGAACGTTTAATTGCTGCACGCCAACATATTATAAACTTGAAAGACATACGGGATATGTATCTATCTAAAGAATTATTACTAAAAGAGAGATCTTTATTCTGTGGAGGTCTCTCTTTTGCATTTCAAAACTTATCTTTTGAAATGTCTTGCAAGAATACCGGCAAGAACACCTGAAGAAGTGGCAGAAGCTGCTCAAGCCATAGAACAAATAGGGATAGACATGATAGGCTTAATGTCAGGTATGACTTATGAAGGTGTATCGGCTGGAGAAATACATCCACAGGTAAAAGAAAGGGTAATAGCTCTGGTAAATTCAGTTAAAAATGCATCTACATTGGCTGAAGGCGGGATAAATCTTGCCAATTACCAAGCTTTTAAAGGCACAGGGGTCAATATCATCGTCGTAGGTACATCATTTGATCAGTTGGCTGCTAATGCGGTATCTGATGCAGTAAAACAATATTTATCTTTAGAAGTAGAATAGGGATTTTATTACAGCATAATTTGTTAGCTAAAAGGGACCTCTGCCCTATGGAGGTCCCTTTTGGCTTTTGCATTTACGCCAAAGACGGGTATAATCATAGCGTCGATGCAAAATGCGGAGTAGTTAGTTTTAAACTTTGAAGCTTTGAAGCTTGTGACATTTTCGAGGATCCTTCACAGGAGGGAGAAAAATATTCATTACAAGGGACGGTTCGTGCGCCACGATATATTTATTGAATATACAGATAAAAAGATTACTTTAATCAAATTTATGGTATAATGATTGATGAGAGGAATAAATCACCTACAGGGATGGTGAGATGATGGATAGAGATACCATTATTAATTATTGGCTTGATACTGCAAATCGTGATTATCAAACTATGTTAAATTTATATGAAAGCAAAGATTATCACTGGAGTCTATTCATAGGGCATTTGGTTATAGAAAAATTGCGGAAGTGAAAAGATAAAGGAGTTGAGAACATGGCTTCTTTCAATGATAAGCGAAGAGTAGAGGAAATAGTAACAAAGTATAGCAGATTAGTAAAAGAAGAGATAGATGTAAAACATGTTTATTTATATGGTTCATATGCCAAAGATAATTATTCATCAGATAGCGATATTGATGTAGCGATAGTTGGGGACGATTTTATTGGAGATCCAATAGAAGATACTTTAAGGCTAATGAAGATGAGAAGAAAAATAGATAGCAGAATTGAGCCCCGGCCATTTAAAACTAGTGATTTTAATATATCTAATCCATTAGCAAGAGAAATTATGAATACTGGGGTAAAAGTAGTATAATGCTAGACAATGCTGGAGAGCAACCCGAGCGCTTGGTGAAATTCTAGAGGTAACTTTAGGTTATCTCTTTTCCTTTTTGAGCTATTCCAACTTTTGCTTTTCTTCCTAGGGACGTGTTGTCAACAACCCCGTCCCCTTGTCACCATATTATTGCCGCCAAGGTGACACCAACTTCAAGTGGCATCTTTTTTGTTTCCTCAAGGTATGTTGAGACGGTTAAACCTGAAAAAGACAGCTTTATAAATGAAGAACTCCAAGAAAGCTTTTCAGATTTGCTTTTCAAAGCAGATATAAACAAAAGCGAAGGCTACATTTATTTCCTATTTGAGCATAAGAGCTACATAAGCAAAGACATAGCCTTTCAACTACTAAAATACATGATAGAAATATGGGAAGCCAAAACAAAAAAAGAAAAGACATATGAATTACCGATGATAATACCACTGGTAATATACCACGGCAAAGACAGTTGGAACATTAAGACTTCGCTGGGCCAAATGATAACAGGCTTTGAGCAATTTCCCCAAGACATAAAAAAATACGCCCTAAACTATGAGTATTTAATCTATAACCTTTCAAGATATACAGATGAAGAAATAAAAGGAGAAGTACAACTTAAAATAATATTTACAACACTTAGAGATATATTTACAAAAGACCGTAATGGATTGCTAGAGTCTATTTTAAGAGCCACAAAGTACCTCCAGGAATTAGAGGATAAGCAAACTGGAATAGAATACTTTGAGATACTTATGCGATATATATTCAGTGCAAGAGCTGACTTTGCTATGAAAGACATGAATAAAATAATTGATAAACTTTGAAGACCTTAAATCTATTTAACAAAGATGGATATTACAACATCGCCGGGGAATTATTGGCGGATAGAAATGATATAGCTTTTTCAGGAATTGATATAGTTAAATTTGGAAAATACATTAATAAGATTCTTTATAGAGAAACCATCAGTCATAAGTCTTTGTTAGCACAATTCGACAGAGCAATAGAGATTTTCGAACAATACTATCAATATGAAGAGATAGACGGCTATAACAGAATAAAAAAAGAATTGATTCCTAAGGAAGCCTTTAGGGAATCTCTGGCGAATGCAATAGTTCATAGAGTTTGGGATACCAATTCATATATCCAAATTGCAATGTATGAGGACAGAATTGAAATAAATTCTCCGGGGGGTTTGCCGAAAGATATTTCTGAAGAAGAGTATTTATATGGGAATATTTCAGTGTTAAGGAACCCAATAATTGCGGGGGTCTTTTATAGATTAGATATTATAGAAAAGTTTGGAACAGGGATAGCGAGAATAAATGAGGAATTTACCCACAGTATATCTAAACCGGGTTTTGACGTAAGTGAAAATAATATAAGGATAGTATTGCCGGTTACCGAAATTGGCAAATTAGATTTATCGGAGGATGAATTGCTTATTTACGGTTTGTTAAAAAAAGAGATTGAGCTTTCGAGAGGGGAGATAGATTTAAAAACCGGATTCAAAAAGTCAAAAAGCCTTAGGATTATAAATAGTCTTGTAGATAAAAATATTGTTCAAAAAATAGGCAGTGGTGCCGGAGTGACTTACAAGTTAAAATAAAAGCTACTACAGCTTATTTAAGGAGTGGTTAATATGGCCATCTCAAAGAAACTAATATTAGAACTAGTTGAGGATTTGCCAGAAGAAAAAATGGGAAAGGTTATCAGCTTTATAAAGTTTATAAAAGAAGAGGAAGAGCCTATATT
>DUNY01000491.1 GCA_012839145.1 Thermoanaerobacterales bacterium | reverse complement strand
CTTTTGAGCTATGCCTCTTTTTCCGTCATACATGACTTTATTAATAAGCTTTGTTACCAGTTTATCGCCGTATATCGGATCTTCATGAACCGGCCTTTGACCTATATGACCACGTCTTGGCATCATATCCCTCCTTTAACTATTTTTGCTTAGGCTTTTTGGCGCCGTAAAGAGACCTGCTCTGTTTGCGATCTACCACACCTGCGGCATCCAAGGCCCCTCGAACAATATGATACCTAACACCGGGTATGTCTTTGACCCTGCCGCCTCGAAGCAACACTACCGAGTGTTCTTGCAGGTTATGACCAATACCCGGAATATAGGCTGTAACTTCGATGCCATTGGTAAGCCTGACTCTGGCAATTTTCCTTAAAGCAGAGTTGGGCTTCTTGGGAGTGGTAGTCTTTACCACGGTACAAACTCCCCGTTTCTGGGGTGAACCTTTAAGAGCAGGAGCGTTTGATTTGTATTCTACTTTCTTTCTTCCCTTCCTTACTAATTGGTTTATGGTTGGCACTCTGGCACCTCCTTCCCTATAATAAACATATGCTTTCATTCATATGCATAAAAAAGATGCCCTCTATAGGGGCATCTTAAAAACAAAGCTATAGATTTAAGATCGCAGCTGAGGCTGCCCCTACCTGAATTCCGCAGGCATCCCCCAATTCTTTCATAGTACTCACAGCCACAGTCTCAATGCCTTTTTCACGACACATTTCTTTTATTTGAGATACTACATGCTCCTCGGCATCTTGGGCTATGAAGACCATACTAACCTGATCTTTGTCAATTGCTTTTAAGGTCTGTTTGGTCCCTATGATTTTTTTGGAGGCTTTTTTTAATTTGTCAAGCATTTTCTCGCCCTCCCCCTTTATATATACAAAAGAGAGCTAAAAGACACACTCATATATTCTACCATCATAGGTTTTAGCTGTCAATAAGAGAACTTTCATCAGGATCTAATTCTTTTTCCTCTTCTTCAGCCGGAGTTTGTATCTTGATGTTTCTGTAGCGACTCATTCCTGTTCCAGCCGGTATGAGCTTGCCGATAATGACGTTTTCCTTAAGACCTAAAAGGGGATCTGTTTTTCCTTTTATCGCAGCATCTGTAAGAACTCTTGTGGTTTCCTGGAAGGAAGCCGCTGATAAGAAGGAATCCGTAGCAAGAGATGCCTTTGTTATTCCTAAAAGCACTCTTTTGCCCTGGGCCGGAGTTTTGCCGGCAAGAATCATTTCATTGTTCAAGTCTTCAAATTCAAACACATCTACCAATTCACCGGGAAGCATTTCCGTATCTCCGGGATTTTCTACTTTTACCTTTCTAAGCATCTGGCGAATGATTACTTCTATGTGCTTATCATTGATATCAACACCTTGAAGCCTGTATACCCGAAGTACTTCCTGAAGCAGATAGGTTTGCACTCCCCGTATTCCTTTTATTTTCAATATATCGTGGGGATTTACGGAACCTTCACAGAGTTCGTCACCAGCTTCGACTACAGAACCGTTCTCCACTTTTAACCG
>DUNY01000481.1 GCA_012839145.1 Thermoanaerobacterales bacterium | reverse complement strand
CAATAACAAAAAAATCCACAAAAGGTGAGAGCGGTTCAGGATTAAAAGTAGCTGCAGGCCCTCCGGCCATTACCAATGGCATTTGTCGATATTCTGTAAAAAGGGGAATCCCGGCGGATTCGAGTATTTTGATAATATTTATATAGTCCATTTCAAATGATATTGAGAAGCCCACTATATCGTATTCATTTAAGTGCTTGTCCGCTTCCAATGTATAAACATTATAATTATTGCTCTCTCCAATAGGAAGAAAAGCCCTGTGACATAAAGCATCGTCTCTTGAATTTATTTGAGCATAAATAGAATGAAAACCCAGATTGGACATTCCGATACTATACGTGTTAGGATAAACCAATGATACATTTATAGGTACAGATCCTATGGTTTTCACAGGTAATAAAAATATCTCCTTAGATGTGATTTCATTCTTCATCCGTTTGTATTTCACGGGCATTGCGTTTCCTCCATAATATTAGCCTTCACTTTTTAACTTTTTTATTTCTTCGATATAAGAATCGATATCTTTAAATTGTCTATAAACCGATGCAAACCGTACATATGCAACTTCGTCCATTTGCTTGAGTCTATCCATTACCATTTCACCGATTCTGCGACTTTCTACTTCCTGTTCCATGATATTTTTTAGTTCCTTTTCTATGTCGTTAGCAATGTTTTGCAGAATTTCTATAGAAATAGGCCTCTTTTCACAGGCTTTTATCAAACCGTTAATAATTTTATGTGTATCAAAAACTTCCCGGATTCCGCTCTTTTTTATTACGGTTAGAGGTAACTCATCAACTCTTTCGTAGGTAGTAAACCTCTTTTTACATGCAGGACACTCTCGGCGTCGTCTTATTATAGTTCCTTCCTCGGTTGGCCTTGAATCCATTACTTTGCTGTCCATATTACCACAAAAAGGGCACTTCATCCAACCACCTCCCTATAAATAATTATAATCCTTTTTAATATAAAGATAAACCCATCCAAGTCAATCAGGTTTTGTTGGATTTATATAATTTGGCAGTTCCACTAATATGACATCTGAACCAATGGTTTTTATTTGCTCCCAAGGTATAACATAATCCCCTATTTTTGAAAAAATATTAAAAACCCTGTTTTGCCCCGGAATTATAATAGATTTTATCACGCCCTTCTCTAAATCGATATCCAAATCAGCCACAAAACCCAGCCTTTTGCCGTCTGTAATATTTATAACCTCTCTTTGCCTTAAATCAGACGTTTTCATCATATTTGAAAAACCCCCGTATTTTATGTTATCATAGTATTATATTCGTGAAATGCTAAAATGTGAACAAAAAACTAAGGCCTTTTAGTAGGCCTTAGTTTATGTTTGCGTCTTTTTTCATATTATTTTTTGCCATGATATTCATTGTAGTCAGGTTTTTAGTATTATATGCAACTGTACTTTTGGGTGCTAAATAAAAATTAATCAAAGTCAGAAAGACTATTGCAATCACCATGAATCTATTTAAAAAATTTCTCATTTCCATCATCTCCGTTTATATAAATTTCCTCATATGCTTAAGAGCTGCTTTTTCTAGCCGTGAAACCTGAGCCTGGGATATGCCTATTTCTTGAGCAACTTCCATTTGTGTTTTTCCCTCAAAAAATCTAAGGTTTAAAATCTTTTTTTCTCTTTCACCTAATCTTTGCATTGCTTCTTTGATGGAAATCCCTTGTAGCCATTGATCATCTTGGTTTTTTTCATCACTTATTTGATCCATGACAAAAATAGGATCACCCCCGTCATGGTATATGGGCTCAAAAAGTGAAATCGGTTCTTGGATGGCATCTAAAGCAAATACAATCTCTTCGCTGGACATATTCATTTCCTTTGCTATTTCAGTTATTGACGGCTCTCTTGAATGTTTTGTTACCAAACTGTCTCTCACTTGAAGGGCTTTGTAAGCAATATCTCTTAAAGAACGGCTGACCCTTATTTGATTATTGTCTCTAAGGTATCTGCGTATTTCACCGATTATCATAGGGACAGCGTAGGTTGAGAACTTTACATTTTGACCCAGATCGAAGTTATCTATGGCTTTCATAAGACCTATACACCCAACCTGAAATAAATCGTCCACATATTCTCCACGATTATTAAATCTTTGTATTACACTTAAAACAAGTCTAAGATTGCCATTAATCAGTTTTTCCCTGGCGTTTTTATCACCTTTTTGAACCTGTAAAAACAGCTCTTTCATTTTTATGTTGGAAAGCACCGGGAGTTTAGAAGTATTAACTCCACATATCTCAACTTTATTTACAATCATAAAACCCCCCCTGTCTTCCCAAGTTTTCATTTAAAGTTTTGCCATCGGGAGAGGTTTTTATGCATTTTTTCTACTAAATTACATCATTCTAACCATTTCTTTTTTAAGTCTTTTTATTATCTTCTTTTCCAGCCTAGAAATATATGACTGAGATATACCTAAAAGATCGGCAACTTCTTTTTGTGTTTTTTCAATACCGCCGTTTAAACCAAAACGAAGTTTTATTATGCAACGCTCTCTTTGTGATAATCTTTTCATGGCTGTATCAAGCAGTTCTTTATCCACTTCATCCTCTATGTACTTATATATCATGTCATTATCGGTTCCCAAAATATCAGACAGCAACAGTTCATTTCCGTCCCAATCAATGTTTAGTGGTTCGTCAAAAGAAACTTCTACACGAGTTTTATTATTTCTCCTCAAATACATCAATATTTCATTTTCGATGCATTTTGAAGCATATGTAGCCAGTTTGATTTTTTTATTTGTATCAAAGGTGTTGATTGCTTTTATAAGACCTATAGTTCCGATGGAAACCAAGTCTTCAATGCCTATGCCGGTATTTTCAAACTTACGGGCAATATAAACTACCAACCTAAGATTTCGTTCAATTAAAACAGTCTTAACTGTCGAGTCTCCCATTTCCAATTTGTGTAAGTAAAATATTTCCTCATCTCCTGTAAGCGGTGGAGGCAGGGCTTCACTACCTCCGATGTAATAGATAACTGATTTCTTTAATATGCCCCATTTTTTAAGCAGTTTTATTATTAACATCTTTATTTTTTTAAACTTTATCATAACTTACCCCCCACATATTTTTTTCATTCATTTAAAAGGTCGGGATTCAAAAGAGCCCTGTAAGTTCCTTCCGGTGAAAGGACTCTATGATATATTCCAATTATTGTATTCTCTGTAGTTTTTATTTTATCATCGTGCTCTATAATAACTTTATCAGGCTTAAATCCTACCATTAAACCTTTGCTTTTTCCAATACTTTCAAAGGGGATTACTCTAAATCTGTTAGCCCATCTTGAATCGGCCACAAGTTCACTTATGGCAGCAAGACTTTCCTCCGGACCTTTTTCAAGAATAACAGCCAAATCTTTACTGAAGATATTTTTAATGGCATCTAGTTCTACAATAATGACTGGGTAGTTGGAAACCGGATCAAAAAGATCGTTGCCTGTATCAATTAAGGCAGTAATTTCAAGAGGTTTTTCATCAAGAAAAATGATTGTATGAACCAATAAAGTATCCTTTGCTAATATCCTGTATATTGAAGGCCACAAATATTTTAAAAATATTAACGATATAAATGCCGAAATTAGTAATATCCACCATGGTACTGAAATATTATTAATTATAAAGGTGTCTGTTAAAGGGTTTTTTCCTAGATTGAATAAATAAAAAAACGCTAAAACACCTCCGCCCATCATGAAAGATATTAGATAAAAAAAACCAAGGGTTTTTAAAAGCTCCCTGAAATTGCGGGGCTGAAAACTCACAAAAATCATTGCCGCTGAAATTATTATTTTAATAGGAAAGTATTGTAACACCATATATTTTTCCGAGATTACTCCAATTAAAAACAAACACCCTAATATCGCGCCTAAAAACAGCCTACTAAATACTCTTTTCAGGTTTAAAACCAGTGCGACAAAATACAGTATCATATAATTCATCATGAGATTTATTAACAGCACTACATCAAAATAAAGAATCATATGTCCTCCTGTTAAAAAGACCAGTCTATAAAAAATCTATATTCGTTATTCTTGTCCTTTATGATAATTTTAACATCTAGTCCATTAAAAAAATGTCAGTTTTTGACCGTCTAATAAAAAAAATAAGAGCGCTTTTACGCTCTTATTTTTTTCTATTTCTTCTCAAAAATGCGGGAATGTCCAGATCTTCATCCATAAAATGTCCCACCTCGAAGTCTTCTATATCAAGAGGTTTTTCTTTCGCCTTTTCAAAGCCTGTAGCAATAACAGTGATTCTTATTTCATCTTGTAACTTTCCATCGATGACAGCCCCGAATATAATATTTGCTTCAGGATCTGCAACTGACGAGATGAGTTCTGCAGCCTCATTGACTTCAAGTAAACCAAGATTTGCTCCTCCGGTAATGTTTAAAAGTACTCCCTTGGCCCCTTCTATGGAAGTTTCTAGTAAAGGACTTGATATGGCCTGTTTTGCCGCTTCAGTAGCCCGGTTGTCTCCTGATCCCTTACCAATTCCCATGTGTGCAAGACCGGTGCTCAACATTATTGTCCTAACATCTGCAAAGTCCAGATTAATTAAACCGGGCACGGCGATCAAATCTGAAATACCTTGAACGCCCTGTCTCAGTACATCGTCAGCCATCTTGAAAGCTTCCAGCATGGAAGTTTTCTTTTCTGCTATTGACAACAACCTGTCATTGGGAATAGTAATTAAAGTATCAACATTGTTCTTTATATCGTTTATTCCAGTTTCTGCATTGTTTAGACGCTTTTTTCCTTCAAAGGTGAAAGGTTTTGTCACAACACCCACTGTCAATATACCTAGATTCTTGGATATTTCTGCAACCACAGGTGCTCCACCGGTCCCGGTTCCTCCGCCCATCCCTGCTGTTATGAAGACCATATCAGCACCCTTGAGACATTCTTCGACTGCGTCCTTGCTCTCTTCGGCAGCCTTTTTGCCTATTTCGGGATTAGCTCCTGCACCTAGACCTTTTGTAAGCTTCTCTCCTATTTGAATTTTTTTATCGGCTTTGGATAAATAAAGAGCCTGGGCATCAGTATTCACCGAAATGAACTCTACTCCTTTCAGACCTGCATCTATCATCCGGTTTATTGCATTGTTGCCACCTCCGCCGATTCCTATAACCTTAATATTAGCGAATTGTTCCAACTCCACATCAAAATCCAGCACGTTACTACCTCCCAAACTTTAAAAATACTCTCTTATGATTCGCTTTGCTCTTTCTAATAATCCGTAAGCCGACCTTTCTTTCGCAGCTGAACCTATATTAAAAGCCCTATGTTTAATAAGGTAATTCAAAAGACCTAACGCCACCGTAAAAGTCTGTTCCCTGTCATATGAATCAGTAATTCCCAATCTCACCGGCAGATCCAATAACTGCTGTGACATTTCCAAATACCCTTTGATATGTACAAGACCACCGCCGGTGAAAACAATACCGGCTGGTAACATGGTCTTTAGATTAAAACCTTTTATACAGTTGATAATATAAGATAAAATCTCTTGAACGCGAGGTTCCACAATGGCAGCTAAGTCATTCTGGGATATTTTTCTGGGAGATGAATCTCCCAAGCTTTGAATTTCTATATCCGGCTTGTCGGATGCCAGATTTGACAAGGCACATGCGTATTTACACTTGATTTCTTCGGCTATAGAGTATGGCAGTCGCAAACCGATAGCTATATCATTTGTAATAAGATCTCCACCTATGGGAATCATTTCATAAGCTATAATACACCCTTCTTGAAATACTGCAACTTCAGTAGTACCGGCACCTACATCTACCAAGACTACCCCCATGTCCATTTCGTCTTCCGAGAGAAGCATTTCAGCCGATGCCAACGGTTTTAAAATCATGGATTCTACAGACAAACCCGCCTTCTGTACACAGCGTACAATATTTTGTATTGCCGTCAAAAGGCCCACCACTATACATGCTGAAACCTCAAGCCTTGTCCCTATCATCCCCACCGGGTCCTTTATACTGTCACAGCCATCTACGATGAACTCCCGAGGTATAACATCTATAATCTCACGATCATAAGGTATTGCCATTATTTTAGCAGCCTGAATTACTCTTTCAACATCTTGAGGAGTTATTTCCCCTTCATTTCTGGGAATAGCAACAACCCCACGATTTGTAAGCAGTGAAATATTACTCCCTGACAACCCTACCGCCACATGGCTTATTTTTGTATTCGACATTTGCTCGGCAAGCTCAACGGCTTTTACTATGCTTTGAATTACTAAATCGATATTTATCACAGTACCTTTTTTTATCCCTGACGACGAGGAAATGCCATATCCCAATACATCTATATCCCCTGAGCGAGTTATTTCGCCCACCATGCAGCATGTTTTAGATGTTCCCAGGTCCAGACTAGCTATGATGTTGCTTTTTCCCAAACCTACACCTCCCCTTCCCTGTCGGGCAGGTTGCTTTAAATATTAAAATTCAACATGTGGATTAGATTTTCCTTTTTATTTTTGATTATTTTTAAAAAATAACCTTGCAATTATACTTCGACGTATAATTGCTAGATTTTGGAATATCCTTACACCAAATGCAAATATTGCTGCAAGATACAGCTGTATCCCCAGTCGATCCCCAAAATAGGCTAGGATACCTGCCATAAGTGCATTACTGAAAAACCCAGTAATAAATATATTTATTTCAAAGCAATCCTCTTCTATCGCCCTGATACCGCCAAAAACCGAGTCCAATGCAGCTAAAATTGATATCGAAACATAAGGTGCATATACGGTAGGTACTGTAATAGGCGAATAAAAACCTACCAATAAACCCAATAGAAGACCTATCAATGAATATATCATATTACTTATCACCTGCCTTCACAGGTTTCATGTATTTAAATTGAATAGGACCGGTATAAGCTGGCATGT
>DUNY01000454.1 GCA_012839145.1 Thermoanaerobacterales bacterium | reverse complement strand
TGGCTGAAGAGTATTTCACATATACAGTTAAACCCAGATTTGACTTATTAGGACCAAAGTATGGAAAACTTATGTCTGCAATTGCAAAGGCAATTTCATCTGCAAAAGCTACAGAGCTTATAAGAAGTGCTAGGGAAAACGGCAAGGTTACAATCGATGTAAACGGCGAAAGCATAGCTATTTTGGAAAATGAATTGGATGTAAGGGCTCATGATAAGGAAGGCTTTTGTGCAGAAGGTGAAGGCGGCTATTATGTGGTTCTGGATACTACAATTACTCCTGAACTCATGCTGGAAGGCATTGCTCGAGAGATGGTGAGCAAAATTCAGAACATGCGAAGAGAAGCGGGCTTTGAAGTTGAGGATAAGATATATCTGTACTATTCCGGAGATGACACTATAGATAGGGTTATAAAAACACATGGGGAGGAAATAAGGACGGATATTCTGGCTCTTTCCATTGAGAGAACCTTTCCTCCCAAAGACTGCTTTATGAGAGAGTGGAATATTAATGACCATAAGGTCAAAATCGGTGTAAAAAAAGCTTAAATTGGGGTGATGTGATATGGCAAGCGAAGTGATTCGCATTATTAAAGAGCGAAGAAGCGTCCGGGAGTATCTTCCCAGGCACATATCCAAGGAAGTCCTTGAAGATATTGTAGATTGCGGACGCTTGGCGCCCAGTGCAAGGAATCTTCAGCCTTGGTTGTTTGTAGTTTCTACAGAAAAAACAATCAAAGAAGAAATAGCAAAACTTGCCGTTCACGGCAGATTTATAGCAAATGCGGCAGCATGTATAAGCGTTTTTTGTGAGAGGGAAAATAATCATCCAGTTGAAGACGGTTCTGCTGCAACACAAAATATATTAATAGCAGCTAAGGCTCATGGCATAGATTCCTGTTGGGTTGCTGGTTACAAGAAAGAGCACAGTGAAAGTGTAAGAGAATTTCTTGGGGTCCCACAAAAGTATATGCTCATTTCCCTTATTGCTTTGGGCTACTCCGATAAAACAGTAAATAAACCTAAAAAAGCTCTATCAGAGGTAATAAGATGGGAAAAATACTAGAGTAATATCATTTTTGCGGCATTTGTTCAGAAAAAATTCTTGAATGAATGCCGCAAAACCTTTATATAGAGGAATTGAAGTCCTTTGCTCAACTTACCTTATCTTAAAAATGGAGGGGGTCTTATGAATATAATATTTACTGATATTTTGCCCTTTAACCTTGAAATAATAGCCGATGGCGGACAAGCTTTTCGCTGGAACCGGCAGGAAGACGGAAGATATATCGGTGTAATTGAAAACAATGTTTTAAAAGTTATACAAAATGATGATGAGTTAAGAATAGATTCAAATGCTGATAACAAGCAAACAGAGCCGTTAAAAAAGTATTTTGACTTATATAGAGATTATAATCAAATAGAAAGGGAATTGTTGAGATACGAAGAGCTAATTCCCGCTGTTAGATATTGCAGCGGTTATAGGATACTTTTTCAGGATACTTGGGAGACTACCATTTCTTTTATTATATCTGCAAATAATCATATTAGAAATATTAAAAAAACCATAGAGAATATATGTAGAATATATGGTAACCCCATAGAACACAAAGGTGAAACATACTTCTCATTTCCTTCTCCAAACGTTTTAGCGGGGCTTTCAGAAGATGAGTTGAGATTGACAAAATGCGGTTATAGGGCTAAATACATTATAGAGACAGCGAAGATGGTGGCCAGCGGAAAGATTGATATTTATGGTTTAAAAAAACTCTCAACCGCCGATATCCGAAAAGAGCTCATGATGCTTCCAGGGGTCGGCAGGAAAGTGGCGGATTGTATAATGCTATATTCTATGAGAAAGTTTGATGCATTTCCCATAGATGTATGGATAAAAAGGGTGCTAGAGCAAATTTATTTCAATGGTAGGAAAATGTCTCTTGCAAAACTACAAAATTTTGCTGAAAAGAGGTTCGGTGATAGGGCGGGTTTTGTCCAACAATATCTCTTCTACTACTCTCGAAGCTGTTGGTCAGATATTAAATAAATAAAAAAACCATCAGTTAGAGTAAAATTATAGT
>DUNY01000345.1 GCA_012839145.1 Thermoanaerobacterales bacterium | reverse complement strand
TGAGCTTAGGATTGCCGAAGCTAACTATTATCCGGGAGGCATGGAATTTCCTACTTTAATAATGATGGATTCTACAAAATATAAAGACCCAAACACATCCAACACTTCCCTTGAGAGATCAACCGCCCATGAAGTTGCTCATCAATGGTGGTACAATCTTGTAGGAAATGACCAGATAAATGAACCTTGGATTGATGAAGGAATAACTGAGTTTTCTACCGCCTATTACTTTGAAAAGCGGTACGGACAGCCGGGAAGAGAATCTTATTTCGGCAGGCAAGTGGATACCACCGTGGATTTTATAAAGAATAATCCTCGTCATATGTTGGACCCCCTCCCGGTTTTTAAAAATCATCGAGAGTATTTTGCGGTGGTTTATGTATCCGGTGTATTATTTTATGAGGACTTACGAAATAAAATCGGTGAAGAAAACCTGTTGAATTTTTTCCAATCTTATCTAGAAACCTTTAAGTATAAAAATGTAAATCTTGAAGAGTTTAAAGAGTTCCTGAAAAATAAAAAATATGAAGCCCTCGATGAGAGCTTCTATGATAAATGGTTCAATCCCTGATTATAACCGGAGTGCCCTGGGGTATATTTCTGTAAAACCATAGGGCATCGTCCATGGAAAGGCGTATACACCCATGGGAGGCTTTTTGGCCCAGTTTGGCCGCTTCCTCCTCGATAATTTTTTGATTTTCATCAAAGGGGACGCTGTGAAAAAGATAATTGTTGTTGAATCTTACCCAATAGTGAGCCCCCTGTCCGTACTTGGAGCTGAAAAAGGACTCCCCGCGCCCACCTATGCGGTACAGGCCTTTAGGTGTATAGTAACTGTTTTCATCCAGACCGGATGAGCACAAAAATGTCTTAACAATGGTGTCATTCTCGTAAATATGTACCTTCTGGTCACCTAACTCCACTATTATTCCATATTTTTCATTCAATTTGACTTCTTTTATGTATTTTGTGGGAACAAAACCATGGATTGGTTTCATACTTTTGTAGTCCCAGGTGGAAACTTCCGAGTATCCATTGTCTAGGTGCTTTATTACATCTATCTGCATTAAATCTCCAAAAACTATCCCAAGACTCTTAGAGTCAGAGGACGGCAATTCCTTGATATTTACCGGTGTTGTTTCAGCGGCGTCAAGGACAGTCATGTTTTTGGGAAAGATTTCCGCAGGCTCTGGCTCAGATATAGGAGGTTGTGTATGTGATTGTTCAGGTGTGCTTTCAATTGGAACGCTTCCTCCTTGTACGGCCTGTGTAGGTTGTCCCTCACTTCCGGTTGCTAGAGGTAATAATAGCAACGATGTCAGTACAGCTAAAAAGATTAATAATTTTATGTATTTCAAGTTAAGCACTCCCTATTACCAAGCTTTTGCATTTTTCGATATTTTTCACTGTTTATAATATCATACCTGTCCACAAATTTCATCAAGCTTTTTTTAGCAATACAATAGGGACGAAAAAAAGCCGTTTAAAAACGGCAATTAAGTTCGAATAGCATAAGGTGTTGCCATATGGAGAGGGCAAACTTAATCTGAAACAAATATTGGACTCGAATAGACATAATCAGAGCCGCTGATATAAAGATAATAGTAATGCTGGCCCCCGGGAAATACAAAATCGTTTCTTGAGGTATAAGTGCCTCCAGCATTATATGATTTCGAAGTAGTATAAATCTTTTCTTGTTTATCATCCTGATAAATGGTAATAGTATATTCCCCTGATTTTATTGGTTTGAAAGTAAACTCTAATATTAGAGTTTCTCCGGCAGCAACCCCTGTCAACTTATCCCCAATCTCTGTTGTAGTTCTGCCATGGATTAACTCAAAGTATCCAAGACCGCCGTACCGACTTGCAATTGTCTTGCCATTATATAGGGATAAATCTACTGAAGATTTAGCGCTCCACGATTTTGTTCCTAGATAAGTCACATAGTCTTTTACCGTCTCACCCCTGGCATGGTAATCGCCGGCGGTCCTCGCCGATGCAAAGTACCCATGTTTAAATGTATCGCTTAATAATCGAGTAAGCTCTGACCGCCATTTAATCATAGGTGAAGCTGAATCAGAGAAATTCATCTGAATACCCGATATTACTTCAAAACCTCTGTATTTGTAAACAAGCCAATCAAGCCGTGAAAATGTTATTCTGTAGGGATGGGCTATGGCTGGGGAAGATATATCGGGATTATTGGCAAGAATATTATTTATTCCAACTTGAGGTGAATGAACTCTATTTTCAAGACCCTTTAAATCTTTAATTCCATAAGCTAACAAATCACCATATTGAACATCACCACTATCCGGATTCTTATATTTCACAGTGAGTTCTGTGCCGGGATAAAGTTTTATCCCTTGTAAGTCATTGGGAGTAGCTTCAAAGACAGCCTTGGTATAATTTGACCATCCCTTTTTTTGAAGCATATTGGAATGGTCAGTCATATAAAGAATCTTGTAACCTTTATTTTTATATATGTCCCTCATTTCCACCAGTTTCTTTGTACCATCGGAAAAATTAGAATGAGCATGAAGTTCCGCGGGATTCCAATTAGGATGTGAAGGAAGGGAAAAAACATAAACCTCTGTAGTAAATGCATAAGTCTCCGCTTCACTATAAATTTCAAGGCTAATTGGATAAGTTTGCCCTTCGACGATATCAAAAGGCAATTCATCTGTGGCCATATATATTTCTACACCTTTCGGACCATCTTTAAGCCCTTCTTGAATAAGTTTGTGGAGTTTTTGATATTCACTTTCCTCTTTATCCGTAAGATTATTTTGGTAACTGATTCTTCGAAGTTCATCCCATCTTGCCAGTTGAGTTTTGGTGATACCTTCAACTTTATTTATTGGTATCTGCTCAGATATACCTTTTAGCGAACCTGTAATATCAACTCCTTTTATCTTAACTGATTTAATTACAGGTGCTATCATTAAATCCTGTACCGTATATAAGCAAAATTCAATCATCCAAAAACTTGCCGTAGGCTCATAACGGGTCCATGTCGGTGAAACGATTATAATCTTTTTATCATTTCTGTTGGCAACAACTCCTATCAAAAAAGCCAGTTCTATAAAAAATACAATTACGGTAATTATCACAAACTCCATTAAAACCCCCCCGATTTGAAAAGAGTTATGATATATACTATTCAACATCGGGGCATAGGTTCTAATATCTTTACTTTAGAAAAAACATAACTTCTTCATACTTTAGCTTTACACAAATGACGCCAGTATGATGCTTGCAATGCCAATACTTAAAAAATTCACCAGATCGTTGTTTACAAAACTTAGGCCTCTCACCAGCAGATTAGGTTTACCATTGTATTCCTTTTTCTCTGTCTCCCCATCCATTTCTTCGGAATAGTATACCCCCTGCACAGTGGCCCCCAATATTGAATCTATCATTGATCCTATAAATCCGCCCAGGGTCACCATTTGAAAGGCTCTTAGATATTCAAAACCTGGTTCACCGATATTTAAAAAAGATAATCCCATAGTAGCAAATATACCTATCAGCATTGAACCAATCAAAGCCGAAAGAGTTCCAAAGAGACTTACCGCTCCGGAAGTACCCTTCTCTACCCGCTTGAAAGTTCGCAGTGAAAGGGGGTCTTTTTTGTTCAATATACCCAGTTCCGTAGCCCAGGTATCGGCATTGGCTGCAGCGAAAGAAATTCCCAGAAAAACCAAGTAAGATGGGTTATTTGTCATATAATACAATATAGAGTGAATCAGCCCCACACCGCCATTGGCAAAAACCTGAAGTATATCCCTCCTGCCTGTTTTATCGAACTGACGAGCCACTTTTTTCTTTTTGCTTTTGTTAAAATGGCTGAGCACACTGGAAGAAAGGAAAAAAAGCACCATCATAATAGAGCCAAATATGCCTGATGTAGCATACATAACAGTGCCCATGAAGGTGGCACCGATAGAGCCGTCCAATGTCAGTGATTGTTTTTGATAAGCAGTATAAGCGATAAAGAAACTTATAACAAATCCTATACAAGCCATATATATAAATAAAAACAACGGACTGCCTCTTAAAAGATAATGAGTAACCAAAGTGGATAAGACAGGAACCGTTAGGTTGTCAAAGCCATAAGGTGTCAATGCCTCGGTTAAAGCTGCCAAAACTGCTGCTGTAAAGCCAATTCTAAAAATGTCAGCATCTAATCCTAAAAAGTTCCCAAGAATTATTGTCGTTACTAAAAAGGAGAAAGAAAACATTGCTATAGAGCCTTCCAGGCTTTTTGTATTCCCAAAGACTTTATATTTTCGCTTTCCATAATTTTCTCCGATTATGGCAGCAAAACCATCACCATATCCCATTGTCAGAGCACCAACAGCTCCCAAATATTTTAGATCTTGTCCAAGTAGACCTCCGTTCCAAGTAAGATAAATTAATACAATAAGTGAAATAGGAAAATAAACAGTGCCTAGGTCAGAACTGTCTTTACCTCTTTCCATGCTTTTTATCAAATCTTTTTTGTAGGAATAATAGTTTAAGATAACAAAAATAACAGGTGGAATAATAGCATATCGTATGTCTTTTATCAATAACATAGCTACTATCCACCAGTGGGAGACTCCGATATGCACAAACTTCCGGGTAAACTCCGTGGAAAACCTGCCCATCTTTCTGATCCCTTCTGAAACAACAAGCACCAATACAACAAAAACCATAGATATTATGACACCTGTAACATCACCAAACACAAAGACACCCTCCCATATTTGCAACGTAAAAAAATAAAATCTTTAAAAAGACTCTTTTATCATTTTATATTATTAGACTAAATATGGCAATAATCCTCCCGGTAATGTTTGAAAACATAACAAATCTTAGACATGAAAAAACCGGCTGGTATCCCTCTGCCGGTTTTCCGAATATTGAATAACTTAATAACTTTGGTGCCTGGCACCAATCCATTTAACTGCTTTTCTCATGCGCTCTACGGTTTTTTCTTTGCCTAAGAGTACAATGATGTCGAAGAGCCCGGGGCCAATAGTCCTGCCGGTAATGGCAAGGCGTGTGGGGTGTATGATTTCTGCCGCTTTCAGACCTAAGTCCGCCGTAATGTTTCTAAAGGTCTCTTCTGTCTTGTCATGGGTGAAGTGATCCAGTTTTTCAAGGGCATCTGCTCCTAATGTTAATAGTTTCACGGCATTTTCCTTGGAAAAGTGTTTTCTCACACCTTTTTCTTCATATTCTGTTACGTCTTTGAAAAAGAAAGCCACGGTATGTGCCAGTTCGTCCAAGGTTTTGGCTCTGTCCCGGGAAACTTCAACTATTTTTTTAATATAGTCAAATTTGTCCTTGCTTTCTTGTTCAGTGATAATGCCCTTTTTTATCATGAAGGGAATAGTCTGCTCCGTTACATATCCCAAGTCCATCTCACGCATATAGTGACCGTTTATCCATGTAAGTTTTTTCACATCGTAAACAGCTGCAGTTTTATTGACTCTATCTAGGGTAAATTCCTTTATGGCTTTTTCCATGTCAAATATTTCTTCGGTCCCTTCCGGTGACCACCCCAGTAATGTTAGGTAGTTTATTATAGATTCCGCCATATATCCCTGATCTCTGAATTCTTCCACCGATGTGGCCCCATGTCTTTTACTGAGTTTACTGCGATCCGGTGCCAATATCATCGGCACATGGGCAAACTGAGGTATGTCATAACCCAAGGCAAGATATGCCTGAACCTGTTTAGGAGTATTGGAAAGATGTTCTTCCGCTCTTATTATATGGGTTATTTTCATAGCGTTGTCGTCGATTACACAGGCAAAATTATAAGTGGGAATGCCGTTGGATTTTACTATGATTAAGTCGTCCAAGACGGAGTTATCAAATACTACCCTTCCTCGAATCAAATCGTCTACCACCGTTTGACCTTCTTCAGGCATCTTAAGCCTAATGGTATGCTTCCTACCCTCGGCTTCAAATTTCTTCCTTTGCTCCGGTGTGAGTTTTCGACAGCAACCATCATATTTCGGTGGTTTTCCGGCTTTGAGGGCTTCTTCTCGCCGCTGGGAGAGTTCTTCAGGGGTACAGTAACAATAATAAGCTTTTTCTTCAGCCAAAAGTCCGTCTACTTCTTTTTTGTAAAGGTCTAAGCGTTGGGATTGAAAGTATGGGCCGAAGTCTCCCCCTTTTTCAGGCCCTTCGTCCCAATCGAGCCCCAGCCATTTTAAGGACCGAAGAATCTGTAAGGTGGATTCCTCTGTAGACCGCTCGGTGTCGGTATCTTCTATTCTCAAAATAAGTTTCCCGTTGTTGTGCCGGGCATAAAGCAAGTTGAAAAGCGCCGTCCTGGCACCACCGATATGCAGACTGCCGGTGGGGCTTGGTGCAAATCTTACACGAACCTTTTCTGGCATTTAAAAAACACTCCTATCAAAACAATTCATATATGGTTATTGAGTAAACAGCATGTAATTTTGACATTATCCGTTCGCTCAAATTTAGTATAGCACTATGAGTTTTGCTTTACAAGAATCAACAATTATTTTTGGCACAATGGAGTTACAGTTTCATAAACCTTCAGTAAAGGTATATTGTTGACCTTGGCCAAACGTTTCATGTCTTCATATTCAGGGGTTATTCTAACAATTTCATTACCTATTTTTGATATTTTTACCCGAATACTGCCCAAGGGTGTATTTATCTCCTCGATTTCTCTGTATAGTTTCATACGGCCTACCTCTAATTCCCTTACACCTAGGGTAGTGGTTTCTCTAATCATTGCTTCCACTAAAAGTTGCTTTTTATCCGGCGGACAAAGGCATGTGATTTTCACCCCAGGTCGGCTTTTTTTCATTATTATAGGCGTGAGAAAGACATCTACAGCTCCTTTTTGAAAAAGGCTTTCCATAACTTCTTCGTAAATCTCGGGATTCATATCATCCACATTGGCTTCAAGGATTGTAATTATATCCCGTTCCAAGCCGGTGGTATATACATGGCTTATACTGCGATGTTCTTTCAGTAGCACGGCCCTTAAAACATTAGGAGACTTTCGATCGGTCTTACCCAATCCATAGCCGGATTTTTCCGGAATCCCGGAAGGCATGGTTACAAATTCATCAACAAACATGGATAAAAGTAGGGCACCCGTGGGAGTTGTAAATTCTCCCGGCTCATCGCCTGCATATACGGGAACTCCTTTTAACAGTTCCATGGTAGCCGGAGCGGGTACCGGCAGGATTCCGTGGGCACATTTCACCGTGCCGGATCCCACATTAACAGTAGAAGCATACACCTTGCAGGGGTCAAGCATATCCATAAGTATACAGGCCCCTACAATATCCACTATGGAATCCATCGCTCCCACCTCGTGGAAGTGAATTTCTTCCGGAGGTTTTCCGTGAATTCCGCCTTCTGCTACAGCTAATTTGTAAAAGGCTTCTTTGCTTTTTTGTTTTACCTTAGGTTTCAATTCACTGCCGTCTATTATTTCATGAATCTGTTTTAAGCCTCGATGGGGATGATGTTCATGAGTTTTTATAAAAACATCGGTCCCGGTGATGCCACCTTTTAAGGACTTTTTTATTTCTACTTTATAGTCATGCAGCGGAAGTTTTTTAAGTTCAGCCAAAAATTCCTTTTGGTCCAAACCTAAATCAAGCATGGCACCAAGAAACATATCACCACTGATGCCTGAAAAACAATCCAGATATAAGATGATGTTATCATCCTTGTTTTTGAGATTACTCTCTTTTTGCATTCCTATTCCCCCTTTTCCCCCAGTCTGTTAATTTGATGTGCCACATATGCCCCGCCAAAGCCGTTATCGATGTTAACCACCGATACACCTCCGGCGCAGCTGTTAAGCATTGCAAGTAAAGCTGAAAGGCCGTTAAAGTTAGCTCCGTATCCCACACTGGTGGGAACCGCCACAACAGGTTTATCCACCAGTCCACCCACCACGCTGGCCAGGGCTCCTTCCATACCGGCCACAACTATTATTACCCTGGCTGATTGAAGCACTTTCATATTCATGAATAATCGATGGATTCCGGCCACTCCCACATCATACAGTCTTTCTACAGGATTGCCAAAAACCTCAGCAGTTACAGCGGCTTCCTCTGCCACCGGTATATCCGATGTACCTGCTGTAACTACAGCTATAACCCCACTGTTTTGTACCACCTTTTCTCGCTGGACTGTGAAAATCCTGGCGGTTTGATAGTATTTTGCATCAGAGGCAATGAGCTGCACTTGGTTGAAGGTTTTTTTATCCGCTCGAGTCCCCATTACATTGCTGCCTCTTTTCAACATATGCCGAGTTATTTCCGCAACCTGAGTCGTTGTCTTGCCTTGACAGTAGATTACTTCCGGCACTCCTCGCCTAAGGTTTCGATGATTGTCAATCCGAGCGAAACCCAAATCTTCATAAGGTAGATTTTTTAGTTCTTTTAAGACTTCATCAACTGTTACGTTACCTGCCTGCAGTCTTTCAAGTAATCTTCTTAATTTTTCCAAACCGTTCTATCCTCCTCTTTCAGCTCCTCGTTCATGCTGCCTGTCCTATATCCAGCCATATCCAAGGTGATGTATGTAAATCCCAACTTCTGGAGTTCTTTTGTTATTTTGTCACGAAAACTCTGCTTAAAAAATCTTTCCATTTCCCCCGGTAAAACTTCGATACGGGCAAGATCACCATGGCTACGGACACGAAATTGATAAAATCCCAGATCTCTTAATAAACCCTCAGCCTGAGACACCCTTTTTA
>DUNY01000005.1 GCA_012839145.1 Thermoanaerobacterales bacterium | reverse complement strand
GAAACTGATATGGAGAAGAAATCATTTCGAATCGGCGAGGGTATTGTAGGCTGGTCTGCGAAGGAAGGTAAAGAGATACTTTTGCAGGATGTTGAAAAGGATAGGAGATACATACGCTGTGTACGCGAAACCAAGTCACAGATGACACTACCCCTTCAAGCAGGCGGTAAAGTCATGGGGGTTATTTTATTAGGAAGTTATGTGGTACAGAGGTTTAAGACCAAAGATATCTCCCTGTTGAAAAATATCGCCGGTGAGATTGGCCTAGCCGTGAGCAATACTTGGTTAACTCAGAAACTGTTGGAAGAAAAGGAAAGAGTTGCACTCCTTTATGAAACGGCGCAGCAATTAGCTGCAAGTGTTAATCTAAATGATGTTGCGGAAATAGGAATAAAAACCGTATATGATTCCTTTAATGCTACGTCATGCTCATTGATGCTTTTTGATGAAGAAGATAAGTTGTTAAAAATAATCAAATCAAAGGGCCTTTCCGAAGATACTGAAAGAATAGTCAAACTGAAGATCGGAGAAGGTATTGCCGGAAGAGTATTTCAAGAAGGTAAACCTCTACTAGTGAAAAATGTAATTGAGGAACCTCAATTTAAGGTATTTCAACTACAAAGGGAATCTTTTAAATCCTTTTACTCTGTTCCTCTTAAAACTCAGGACGGTTGTATTGGGACGATAAATGTTGCTACAGATGAACCGCTGGCAGAGGATAAATGCAATATGGTAGATGCAATTGCCTCTCAAGTGTCAGTTGCAGTAGGAAATGCCCTTCTTTATGAATCTGTAGAACAGCTGGCGATACAGGATGGTTTAACCGGTCTTTATAATTACCGATATTTCCATCAAGCACTGACAAAGGAATTTGAGCGGGCCCGACGTTACCGGCGGGCATTGAGTCTTGTTATTACGGATATTGACGATTTTAAAAAGTATAATGACACTTACGGGCACTTAACCGGGGATAATTTATTGTTGAAAATAGGGAATATCATACAGGAAAATATGCGTGATAGTGATATTTTAGCCCGCTACGGCGGTGATGAATTGGCCGTTATACTACCGGAAACTGAGGGCAATGAGGCATTGATTCTTTTCGAAAGGATAAAAAAGAAAATAGACGAATTTAATTTTGTAACAAAAGTTCCCCAGTATGCTGCAAGTGATGAAGAACATGATACTCAGAAGAAACACGATGAGCATGGAAGAAAAATTAATGCAGTAAAAGGGAAATTCATCCAATGGCTTAATGATAAAGGTTTATTTTACAACGGTAAAAATGGTATGCCTAATATGCATGTTACCGTAAGTGCAGGCATTTGTAGGCTTTCCGATGATGTCATCGATAAAGATGATCTGATCAAAAAAGCTGACCAAGCCCTTTTGAAAGCAAAAAGAATGGGCAAAAATCAAATATGCGTTTGGTAGTGAAGTTCTCATAAAGGGTGATATAATGAAACCTAAAGTAGCCTTTATTTGTGTACACAATTCATGTAGGTCTCAAATGGCAGAAGCATTAGGTCGATTGTTTGCTTCCGATGTTTATGACTCATATTCGGCGGGGACGGAAATAAAGCCACAGATAAACCAAGATGCTGTGGGAATCATAAAAGAACTCTATGGCATTGATATGAATGAGAGCCAGTATTCCAAATTGCTTAGTGATATACCGGAAGTGGACATAGTTGTAAAGATGGGCTGCAATGTTGTTTGTCCGTTACTACCTGCTAAACATACGGAGGATTGGGGTCTTGAAGATCCCAGCGGCAAGAGTGATGAGG